>DATKKE010000062.1:0-20207 GCA_035543455.1 Methanoregulaceae archaeon | reverse complement strand
ATTACATTTCGAGAACATCCATCGCGACGCATGCATCCGGGCAGGCTTCGGGCCGGGCTTTCAAGAGCCTCATCACATTTCTCAGTCTTGCCTTCAACCGGTTATTCTCTGCCTCCAGCCTTCGGATCTTCTGGTACATCGGCTCCCGTCCCCCTGCCCCGCAAAGACTTGCGACGTACTGTTTGAGGAGGCGGTCTGCGGCATTCAGTTTTCTCGGGATCCATTGAATCTCGATCGTAAGCTCGCGGTTAATAATTAACTCCTGGATCTGGACCGCTTTTTTAACAAATGCCGGGGGTTTCGACCTGTTGCCGCTGGTCAGATGCCAGACGACCGTCTGACTGTCGGTCCTGATACGGGCATGAGATCCACCAGGCAGGTTCTCGAGGGCAAGGATAATGGCGTTGAATTCGGCCTCGTTGTTGGAGGCTCCTTTTTCATACATGAAAAATACTTCGTCCCCCGGGAACATTGCCACACTATGGCCGTCTCCGCTACCGTCCACCATGATCTCGAGTCTTCCCGGAACCTTCGGACCTTTTTCATCTCCTGATGGCAAAATAAATCCTGATTGAGGCTGCCTGACGGGAAAACAGGCCTGAATCATGGAGGAACCATCTGAAAAAAGAGAGAGTATGGGGGGAGTGGTGTTCCCATCAGGGAATTGTACGGCGGGGATATTTTCCCGAGGCAGCAGGTTATTTCCTCCCTCTGTCTAAAAGAAGAATCTACCTGCCTCCTATTAATTGTTTTCATTCATAGACTCAATATTCTCTATAAACTACCGCACAATTTTCGTTATTGGTATCTCAAGGATATCTTCTGCGCCGGCATCCTTCAGTTTCGGTATCAGGGTATTGACCAGTTGCTTGTTCACGACCGTTTCGATGCTGAAAAAATCGATACCGTGAAGCCGGCTTACCGTCGGTTTTTTCAGGGCCGGCAAGGTTGAAACCACCTTTTCTAGGACCCCGGACGGGACGTTCATCGAGAGAAGCACCTGGTTTCTTGCGTCGATCACGCCCATAAGCAGGGTCACAATCTCCTCCATCTCCTTTTTCTTTACCGGATCTTCAAAACTTTCCTTGTTGGCGATTATCACAGTATAGGACTCCATAATCTGGCCAATGATTTTAAGCCCGTTTTTGCGGAGTGTCGTACCGGTCTCGGTCAGGTCGACCACGACATCCATGAGGTCGGGGACTTTCGCCTCGCTCGCGCCATAGGAGTGAAAGAGCCTGACGGGAATGCCGAGCTTCCCGAAAAATTCTTTGGTCATTTCAGGATATTCCGTCGTTACACGGCTGTCCGGGGGGATCTCACCGACATTCGTAATTGGCATGTCCCTGTGGACAGCAATGACAATTTTGACATTCCCCTGACCAGTTTTACTATAATTCAGCTTTGCGAGTTCCTTTACCCGGGCACCCGACTCGTGGACCCAGTCATGCCCGGAAATACCCATGTCAAAATACCCCATCTCCACATACGTCGGTATTTCCTGGGGGCGGAGTATTTTGACCTTCGCAATGCGTTCGTCGTCGATAGAGGGGCTGTAATCCCGGTCAGTCCTCCTGACCCCGAGGTCAGCCTCCTTAAACAGCTGAAGTGTCTGTTCCTCAAGGCTGCCCTTCGGCAGAGCGATAGTGATCATACCAAGGATGAATTGCAGGAATAGAATTAAACCCTGACGGTTCAGTCAAGCGTATGAATGACAAGCCCCGAAAGGAGTTTCGGTTCAAACCAGGTTGATTTGGGAGGCATAATGCACCCCTTGTCCGCGATTTCGAGGACTTTGTCGACATCCACCGGTTGCATCGAGAACGCAACAAGGTAATCACCGTTGTCAACCAGTTCTTCAAGATCGCATAACGGCCGGGCACCACCGAGATACTGGAGACGGGGATCTTCACGGGGGTCGGTAATTCCAAAAATTTTTTCGAGCACTTCTTTCTGGAGGACGGAAACATCGAGAGACCCGATGGGATCAGTGTCCTCACTCCGGGGACATGAACACTCGTACCATATCCCACCGATATACATATGAAACACATGGTGGGGGGTGAGATACAAATCCCTGATGATAATCTGGTACGCTTTGGGATCGATCCCTGAAATTGCCATCACACTGAATTTCCTGTTAAGGCCTGCAAACAATTTTTCAGGGGTGATCTTTTTCGATTTGAGCACAAGCCTGCTGTACCCGTGAATGGTAACATGCCGGTGGGAAAATAAAACACCCATGAAATGACCCGCTTCTGCCCCGGAATCACCTGGACCCTCTCGCTTTTCTGCCACGTTTACGGCAGATTTCGCCCGGTGATGACCGTCTGCGATATAGACCTCAACACCGGAAAACATGTCTGCCAGCCGGTAATATACCGAGGGTTCCGTGATCACAAAAATCTCATGCACGGCGCCCTGATCATTAAATACCCGTTCTGCCGGAACGATACCGGGGCTGAACAGGGATTCGATAAACGGGTGGATCTCCCCCGGATCCCGGTAGAGGAGGACTACAGGCCCGGTATGTGCGTTAACGACGTCGATATGCCGTGTCCGGTCCGCTTCCTTATCGTATCGTGTTGCTTCATGTCGTCGTATACGGTTTTCCCGGTAGTCGTCTATATCAAGGCAGCAGCAGAGACCGAGGTAACAGGTATCACCATGAATAACCCGGTAGAGATACACTGCAGGTAGGCTGTCGCGTACCAACTGCCCGTTGTTCAACATCTCCTGGAATTTTTCCCGGGCCTTCTGGTATACCCTCTCGTCATGGGGAGGAATATCCGGAAGGAGTGCATCCGCCCGGCTTACCTTCAGGAAACTTTCCGGGTTCCTCCGGATACATTCGCGTGCTTCCTCTGCACTGACTACGTCATACGGGACCGCAGCAATGGCCTGTTCATGCCCTGCCCTGGGCCGTACGGCAGTAAAACGATAAACTCTGACCATGGAAAACCGGCACTCTCTTTCTCATATAAATGCGCCCTGACTGATATATTATAGCAGTGACACAAGGTACTGGAACTATGTCGGGAGAGATGTGCCGGATCAGGAGGGCCAGGATTACGGATGTCCCTTCAATCGCCGCAATTGAAAAGGAATCGTTTCCCGACCCGTGGGGCGGGGAGATTTTTACCGATGCCATCACCTGTTTCCCGACGACCTTTTTTGTTGCCACGTGCGATGAGCGCCTTGCAGGGTTCATCGTCGGAGGCATTGAAGATACAGGGGATGAGCTATACGGGCATATCTGCAACCTCGCCGTCACATCCTCACAGAGAAACAGGGGGATTGGTCGTCAACTGGTCAAGCGAATCGAACACCAGTTTGTTCTCGAATCCGCCTCAGGGATACAACTTGAGGTAAGGATCTCAAACCTCAGGGCACAGTCTTTTTACCGGAAGATCGGATATAAAGAGGCATTTGCCGTTTCCCAGTATTATGCGAACGGTGAAGACGCCCTGCTCATGATGAAATGGTTCAGATATTAAAAAAACAGATGAGGCCGCCCTGGTAACCTGAACTACTTTCCCCGGCCGAGTGCCTGGTGTGCCCGGGCAAGATGCTGGGCCGCTAAGGCACCAAGCAGGTTGAGTTCACCGGCAAGGACACCACCGGCAATGATCTCTGCGAATTTCCTCGCATGAGAACCAGGGGGACTGCCTCCGCCGCGTACCCCAAGAATCGTGAGGCATTCGGCCTGGGTATCGATGCCGGTTCCACCCCCAACGGTCCCGACCGGAAGGGAGGGAAGTGTGATCGCCACGTAAACTCCGTCCCTCACCATGTCGACCGTCGTGATACAGCTGCTGCTTTCCACGACATGTGCCGGGTCCTGCCCGCATGCGATGAACATGGCTGCGGCAATGTTTGCAGCATGGGCGTTAAATCCAAGGGAACCTGCCCGTGCCGAACCGATAAGATTTTTACGGACGTTTACTTCGGACAGCGATGCGGCATCGGTCTTAAACACGTCAGAAATCAGGGTATTGGGAAGGAAAACCCCGGCGACCACTGTTTTGCCACGGCCCCTGATACTGTTTATTGCCGCAGGCTTCTTATCGGTGCACATATTCCCCGAAAGGGAGACAAGTCGGGCTCCGGTTGCCTCGGTAATTATTTCAGCTACGGTTGCACTCGCAATCGTGACCATATTCATCCCCATGGCATCCTTCGTATCAAACTCGAGCCTTACGAAAACACTCGTCCCGGTTACCGAAGTACTTGCATCAAGGAATCTTCCGTGAGACGTCGTACTCTCTGCAGCCTTCGCAATGGTTTCCCTATTAGCGGCCACCCAGTCGGCAATCTCCTTGGCGTGGATCACATCCCGGGCCGCAAATACGGGCGCGCGTGTCATGCCATCCCTGAGGATCCGGACTTCGGCACCTCCCGCCCTCGTTATTGCGCTGCATCCCCTGTTCACCGAAGCCACGAGAGCCCCTTCGGTTGTCGCAAGCGGAAGAAAAAACTCCCCCTGTGCATATTCCCCGCGGACAGCAAGGGGGCCTGCTACCCCGACCGGTACCTGCACGGCACCAATCATGTTTTCACAGTTCTTCTTTACGACCTGTTCGATACCAATCGTATACGAACCGAGAGAGTCCAGGTGCGCTCCGGTCTGTTCTTCGATATATACCCTCCTTACCCGGACCGCCTCAGGGGCCGGTAATTCCTTCTCGAGTGAATATAATTTAAGAGACCCGTTCCTAATTCTCTCAAGATAATCCTGCATGAGATAGTATGGGGTGTCTGAATAAATGATGGATGGTAGTGAGCATGTTGAGCAATGGGCGGTGAGGGTTCCGAGGGCGCACGGCGAGGAGACCCGACAGAAGCTGATTCTTGAAGAAAAGCTTGATTTCCATCTTAAACCACGGTCGGACAAGACATTTGTCACGTTTCCCGTAACGTCCGGAAACGAAGGGGACCTCAGGGAAGTCTTTCGGGCACATCAGGAACGGGAGGAAGATCTGCCGAGGCATGATTTGATCGGCAGCATAGCAATTCTTCAGGAACCCGATGTAGCAGCTGCCGAATCGCTTCTGGCCTCAAGGAGCGGCATAACAACCGTCCTTGCCCCTGTATCTCCGGTGCGTGGAGAATACCGGGTCCGGACATTACAGATCCTGGCCGGTATTCCGACCACGGAAACCATCGTCCATGAATACGGCCACCGGTTCAGGATCGATCTGGCGAGGGCATATTTCTCACAAAGACTGGCAACCGAACGTCAAAGGATCGTAAATCTCGCGAAAAAAGAAGAGATCGTCCTCGATATGTTTGCCGGAGTCGGTCCATTTGCCATCACCCTTGCCGGGAAGGTACCGTTCGTGGTCGCCGCCGATTTTAACCCGTGGGCAGTTATTCTCCTTTCGGAAAACTGCAGGCTCAATCATAGAAAAAATGTCCTTCCGGTCCTTGCAGATTCCCGGAAACTCTCCCGGCTAGTCCCCTGGGTATATGACCGCGTGATCATGAACCTGCCTCTCAATGCCATCGATTTTATCGGGAATGCATTCAGGCTGTGCCGTCCGGGAGGAACGATCCACCTCTATTGTCTTGTAACAGAAAAACGGCAATATCTTGACAGGATCATGGAATATCCTGCAGAAACAGTAGCAGAACACGTGGTCCGCTCTTACTCGCCTGGCAAGTGGCACGCGGTCTATGACATAAGGGTCGGAAAAAAACAGGGTAGAGATTATTCAGCAGGGACATATTTGGTCCCGTAATAAATTACCCCGCTTGTTCCGTCTGCTGCGATACGCCGGAAGACCGGTCTGACCCGCATACCCTGCTTCACCTCTTCCGGTGAACATGCGATCTGTGCCGTCATCCTCGGCCCCTCGTCAAGTTCAATGATGGCAAGGGCATACGGGGTCAGGTCTTCAAACTGGTCGCTGGCCGTCCTGATGACCGTGTGGGTGATCACCCTGCCGGTCCCCCTGAATTTATGATCGACAATCTTGCCGCTTCTTCTGCAATCCGGGCAGAATGAACGCGGCGGGAAAAAATGTCTCCCGCACACGGTGCATCGTGTCCCTATCAGATTATAGCGCTGTGGAATCTTTCTCCAGAATCGCGCAACCGACATCTTCACACCCCGAGTATATGAACGGCGACCGTCGCACCGGTCCCTCCGACATTGTGCGTCATCCCGATTTTTGCACCGTCAATCTGGCGCCTTTTTGCCTCTCCACGGAGTTGCATAACGACCTCGTAAATCTGCTTGATCCCGGTTGCACCCACGGGGTGCCCGCATGCTTTGAGTCCCCCGCTCGTATTTACCGGGATATCACCATTCAGTGCGGTTGCCCCGTCGCTTGTCATTTTACCAGCCTCACCTTTTTTGCAGAATCCCAGGTCCTCAATCGCACAGATCTCGGCGATCGTGAAACAGTCATGGACCTCGACGAGGTCGATATCTGTATGGGTCAGCTTCGCCATCCTGAACGCCCGTCTTCCTGCGGCGATCGTTGCATCAAGTGTCGATATATCCCGGCGGTCATGAAGGGCGATCGTATCGCTTGCCTGTGCGCTGGCGAGCACCTTCACCGGGGTATCGGTAAATTCCCGTGCCCGATCGAGAGGGGCTACGACCACAGCAGCAGCCCCGTCGGTGATCGGGGAACAATCGAAGAGCCTGAGAGGATCTGCAACCAGAGCAGAATTCAGGACCGTATCGATTGTGATCTCCTGCTGGAACTGGGCAATGGGGTTCCTGGCACCGTTATAATGATTCTTTACCGCCACTTCGGCAAGCTGTTCCCGGGTCAGGGAGTACCTGCTGATGTAGTCGTTGGCGATCATGGCGTACAATCCCGGAAATGTCGCCCCGACAAACCCTTCCCATTCCCTGTCTGCAGCACCTGCCAGCGCATCAACGCTTGCTCCGGGCCCGACATCGGTCATTTTTTCAACACCTGCCGCCACAACGATGTCTTCCATGCCGCTTGCCACGGTAATTACCGCCTGGCGGAAGGAGAGCCCCCCGGATGCACATGCCGCCTCAACACGTGTCGATGGGATATGGTTCGTTGTAAGGCCGGCATAGTCGGCAATGAGTGCGCCGATGTGCTCCTGCTCGATGAACCTCCCGGCACTCATGTTCCCGACGTACATCGCATCGATCTGTTCACCGGCGAGGTTCGCATCGTGGAGTGCCAATGCCCCGGCTTCCACAAAGAGATCACGGAACGAGCTGCCCCATTTCTCGCCAAATGTTGTACAACCAATTCCGATTACGGCAACGTCTCTCATTTCTGCATCACGATCTTCCCTTTGTGCCTGGCGTACTGTGCATATTGGACGTAAATCGGATTTTCGAGGAGTTTCCTTACCGAAGGCGCAGCATTCCTGTCAAATTCCGCAGATTCGATGACATCGGTCACATCGATATCAAACGCATCGCTTCCGGCACCTGAACCGAACGAACAGACAAATATCCGATCCCCTGCCTTCGCTTCATCCAGCGTCGCTGCAAGGCCGATCATACTTGAACCGCTGTAGGTGTTACCGAGCTTCGGTACAACCAGGCCGGGGGCTATCTGCTCGTGGGAGAAACCGAGCGTTTTTGCAACTTTCTGGGGGAATTTTGCATTCGGCTGGTGGAATACTGCATAGTCATAGTCCTTTGCTGTCTTTCCAAGCTCCCCGAGCAGCATCCGGCTTGCTTCTTCAACGTGCCTGAAATATCCCGGCTCGCCGGTGAAACGGCCCCCATGGCGCGGGTAGTCTTCGCCTTCCCTCCGCCAGAAGTCAGGTGTATCGGTCGTGAACGAACAGGTTTTATTGATAACCGCAATGGGATCTTTATCGCCTATAACAAACGCAGCACCACCCGCTGCCGCCGTGTACTCGAGTGCATCGCTCGGGGCCCCCTGGGCGACATCGGACCCGATTGCCATCCCATACGTGATCATCCGGCTTTTGGTAAGGCCCATGCAGGTCTGGATGCCTGCAGTGCCGGCCTTGCATGCAAATTCGTAATCTGCAGCCATCATCCTCGGGGTGGCACCGATTGCCTCTCCTACCGTGCATGCGGTTGGTTTTACGGCATAAGGGTGGGATTCACTCCCGACATAGACAGCCCCGATCTGTTCCGGGTCCAGCTTCCGCCGTACAAGTGCATAACGTGCAGCTTCCACAGCAATTGTGGCCGTATCCTCATCGAGGTCAGGGAGTGATTTCTCGTAAACACCGAGACCCCCCGTCACATCCGAGGCGTTTGCACCCCAGACGCGGGTAATCTCTTCTATTTTAATCCTAAACCTCGGTATATACACACCGTAGGTGATAATTCCTACCATTGTTCTTTCCTCAGGACGCTTACAATTGAATCGATACTCATTCCTGTACAGAGAACCGTGATCCTGTCTTTTTCCGCCATTTTCGGCACAATCGGGTGAACTTCGGCGAGGTCAATTCCCTGCAGAACAACGCAACGCGGTTTAAAGGGCGTTACCCTGATTGCGACCATCGGCGATTTTCCGGTGGAGACATGGGTAAAAATCAGTGCCCGTTCCGTACTCCATCCATAAATGCGGTTAAACTCGTTTGATGAGAGCGTTAGAATCGCATTGAGGCTGTTTATTACGGTATACCCGAAAATCGACTGGTCAAGTGAACCGCATAACGTCGTGCATTCGAGGGCCTCCGACAGTTGCCCGAGAGAAACAGGGTTCGCATAATCATGAATGTCATAGATGACATCTTCATCGAAGTCGCTGTACAGCATTTTTGCAAATTTCTGGATGTACCTCCCGCCGTTCGCCTCGTCAATCGAAAGGATAGTATCGACGATCTTGCCGACGACAGCGGTTCCCGGGCTTTTTCTCCGGCCGCTTTCGTAATCGCTGATCACGGAGGGGGATACTTCCAGGTGTTCGGAAAGCACACCCTGGGGGATGTTGAAACTCATCCGCCATTTCTTCAGGGCTTTTCCCGGTGAGTCCGATAGCGTAATCTCACCCGCCATTTTTTCGGCGAGCTGATTCCGCAGTCCGGATTTCATGATCAGCTGAGTGACACGGCTGAGATATTATAATTAACGAATGCAACTTCGACATTTCACGAAGAACAGGTTTCGGTTATATATAACAGGTTCATCCGGAACGGTACCGGATTCAAATCGCGAGAGATAAAAATGTTGAACCGATGGGGTCATCAGGCCGAAATTACCTCCGGGGTCCCCATCGTGTGCTTAGGGGATATGTAATCTTTAGCAACTCATATATAATAAGCATCTCAAAAATGGTATGTATGCTTACGGCCGGGGACCTCCAGTGTCTCAAGATGATCGCCCTGATGGGCGGGTGCAGGGGACCGGTCTTCGCGTCTTCGCAGACACTCGGGAATACTCTCGGCATCAGTCCGCAGACGACATCCCGCCGCCTCCAGGCCCTGGAACGCACGAGGCTGGTCGACCGTTCCGTGAACCCGGACGGACAGCACATAACCGTGACCGCCCAGGGTGAAGAAGTTCTGAGACGGGAATATTCCGAATACTGTAAAATATTTCAGACCGACGAGGCCCGTTTCAGCCTGGTGGGAACCCTGATATCAGGTCTTGGCGAAGGCCGCTATTATATGAGCCTGGAACCGTACAAACGGCAGTTCCTCAAACACCTCGGGTTCGAGCCGTTCCCCGGCACCCTGAATATCAGGCTCAGCCAGGCGAGTATCAGGCAGAGGAAAAGGCTCGAACAGCTCGAATGGATTGAAATACAGGGTTTTACGGCGGACAACAGGACATTTGGAAGCGCACGGTGCCTTCCCTGCAAAATTGGGGAATGGCCGTGCGGGATTGTCGTCCCGGTAAGGAGTCATTATCCTGAAGACATTATAGAACTCGTATCGCCGGTCGCCCTCCGGGAAGCTCTCGGGATTGAGGATGCAGATACGGTGACCGTGGAGATTTTACATGATTGAAGAAGCAATTGCCGCATTGAGGGAAGGAAAATTCATCCTTCTTTATGATTTTGACGACCGCGAAGGGGAGACTGATTTTGCGATCCGGGCCGATGCCGTAACTCCCCGCCATATCATGCAGATGAGAAAAGACGGCGGGGGACTGATCTGCACAGCAATCGATCCGGAAGCGGCGCGACGCCTTGAACTGCCATTTGCCAGCGACCTTCTCCGCAGCTGCCGTGTCGCTGAGAAAGAAGGTGCCATTCCGTATGACAGGAAAAACCACTCCTCATTTTCGCTCTGGGTCAACCACTGCAACACCTTTACCGGCATTACCGACAATGACCGTGCCCTCACGATCAATGCAATAGCCGAGCAGGTGAAACGATCGCTCAATGGCGGGGGAGCTGATTTCCATGACCGGTTCCGGACTCCGGGCCATGTCGCGCTTCTCAGGGCTGCCGAAGGGCTTCTCAGCCGGCGCAGGGGGCAGACCGAGTTGTCGGTTGCACTGGCACGAATGGCTGGCATTACTCCTGCCGTTACCATATGTGAAATGCTTGACGATGCATCGGGAAATGCACTCTCCAAAGCCGATGCGAAGCGATACGCACGCGATCACGAACTCGTTTTTGTCGAAGGAAATGAAGTGGTCGGGACATGGGATCGGAAAAGCGCTGAATAATCCCCCTTGCGTTCTCCTTCTCGTTTCAGCGAAGATTATTAGCCGACTGCGGGTTATCGTGCCTGATGCCGGCGGTAGAAACAGGAGGTCGCCCGTTCAGTTTGTGCAGCGGATCGGCAGGCCCGGCTGAGGGGAATATCAGAGCCGACCATTACCGGCAGTAAACGGGCATTCGTTTTTCCACGATAACATGCCCGGCCAGAACAACAGGGAAGATAATGACACAACCGGGACCAGAATAAAAAAAATGGTGATTATGTAACGTCGCCCCTTAATACATTCCTTAGTCTACCGATATTCAATGACGCTCTCGGGGCTCTGCCCTGCCGCTGCGGCAACCCCTGCCAGCATAGAACTGAATCCAATTGCACGTGATTTTAAGATTTAACCACGAACCTATTGAATAGACGTTTTAACAAAAATGAGAGGAACGAGAAAAAAAATCTTCTCCAATTAGGTCTGCTTGGAATCGAAATAATTGCATTAGCTAAGGTTAGGGGTGGATTTTACCCTGTCCCAAAAAATTATTAGAATTTCAGCTGCGCGAGGGCACCGTACACCATCTTTCGGTACGCAGCAGCGTCGGTATGGTATCGGTCAGCCGCGTTTACCGAATCAGGGGTGGAACCCATTGCATCAAGCCGATCCAGGGTGGCTTTGGCCGTATCGAGGACCCAGCAATCCCTTATTTCCCGGTCGACGATCGTAACAGACTCCGCCCGGACCGAAACGAGGAAATTTCCCTCCGGTGTTTCGTATAACGTCGGTTTTCCCACTACCGCGACAAATGCCGGGGGTTCGATCCGTGCCATCTGCTGCATCGCCTCGGGCTGGTAGCTCCCGGCCATCACAAAAAATGTTCCGGTAGGATCGACGATGCGTGCCCGGTAGAACAAGTTCTGTTCTCCCTGCCGCTTCTTCTCGGTGAGCGAACCGACGAGGAATACCCTGTTGCACCGTTCCCCGGTCGGCAGGAGGACATACGACGGGCTCTTTTCATCCGTCCCATCCCTGAACTGTTCGCGTATTTCGCGGAGTTCCGCCGCGAACACTCTCCTTGACGGTTCACGCTCGAACTGGGTCTCACGCTTCGGTGCCATTTTCTGGAACTGAGAGCTCATGCTGCCTCGCCTCCCGTACGGTTCAGCAGATCGGCGAGCAGGGCGGGGTCGAACCCTGTCCGTTCGCAGGTATTGACGAGGACCCTTCTGTCGATCTCCTTCCCTTCGCAGCGGAGATACCGCCCGAGGATCCGTTCTCTCATCCGCAGGAATACTTCATCCATCCCGAGAGGATTGTTTTCGGCCAGATCCTGGGATTCCACGAGCGTCATACCGGTAAGGTTTTCGACTGCTTCTTTCTGGAGAAGGACTTCATGAGTCTGCTGCCCGTTATCCAGCCATCCCTTAATCCGGAGATCGTACCGGAAACCGGACTGCATTTCATGCACGGGGCAATAATTCTGGCGTGAAAGTACCCTGTTGCATCCCTCCACCGGGCAGCGTTTGATGATGCCGGAACCTGGTGCCATATGCACGAGAACTCCCTGGACAGTAACCGAACCCGAGGTTACCTCGATATCTCCTTCCTCGGGGGCAATCGTTGCGGTATTCAGGTTGAGGGAATAGCGTCCGTTGAATTCATCGACAAGAGCATAATATACATTGTAGACACCGCCGGGGACGAGTTTTTCCTTCCCGTCTTCTTTCCAGATGACAAATTTGGCCGTCCCCGATTCATCACCGAGCAGTCCGGACTGAAGCATGCGATCATGGGTGGTATCCCACTCCTGGATAACCTTCGCCCGTACCGATGCAACACCCGGTGCAAGCTCTGCAAGTGGTGTAATGACCGGTATCAGTACCCCGTCACCATCAAGTTCCTTTACCGTGGTGCCTGAGTGAATTTTCAGGTTTAGTGCACCTTTGAATTCATCTACAACCGCAGACTCGAACCTGTACCATCTCCCTGCTGTAAGAGCCGGGACCGATGCCTTGGCCCACACAATGAACCTGATGGCCCCGGAATTATCTGCAATAATTCCGGTTGCAGCGATCGAAGGGGAGGGAGAACCTGTGAGGGCTACGATTTTTCCTTCTATCGTCACCCATTCCTCGGGACCGATCTCATTGATCTCCTTCTTCTCTCCCGGCCCTGATCCGCCGGTAAGCTGGATGCCGAAATCACGGGCGGTATCGTACAGGACCGTGCGTTCTGCATCTGCCGGCTGTACGCCGAATTCCTCAATCAGGCGGCGAACTTTCTGTTCGATCTTCTGTCTGTCTGCCGCATGTCCTTTAATCTCAATCTTTTGGGAGATTCTTTCTACAATCTGGGAAATATCCATTTTACATCTCCAGCATAGTGTTCACATGATAGCCCATATTAATGGTGATCTGATGCGGAGCGTGAAACTGACCGGTGCCTTAGAACGTTTCTGCCAGATATGGCAACTTTAAGTATCAATGTGGAGAATAATACGTCATGGAATTATCAGCAGACAGCACGATTTACGATCTCCTCAAAGCAAAACCCGAGTCAGCCGAAGTATTATTCAAATTCGGGATGGGTTGTGTCGGGTGTGCAATTGCGCGGGGCGAAACGGTCAGGGAAGCAGCTGAGGCACATGGCGTACCTCTCCAGGAACTCCTCGCCGCCCTGGGAATTGCCTCATAATTTTGTTTTTGGTGATTTGTCCAGTTTTTTAATTTCTTTTAAGGATGCTTCCGGATTCCGCCGGAGGTAATCGGCAATTTCAGGTTTATGGAGGAGAACGCAACGACTGCAGTTCCAGACCCTGCGGCCGTTCGAACCCTCTACATACTGACCAAGTTCCTCATCGCCGCACGGGTAAAACGGGCAGTAACAGTAATCGCAGCGCTGACCTTCAAAATGGCAGGGATAATACGGGCAATGTTCCGGGGTCCATTCTGCAAAATGTCCCTCGCCAAACCTTGAAAATACATAAAGGGCAGGGCGGTTTCCGGGTCTCGTCTCTCCGGAAGCCCGCGACATTCCAAAACGGATGCATTCCCCGATTCTCTTTCCCACATCAGTCCCGGGATCTGCGCCATGATGGGCAACCGTCCCCTCCGATGCAATAATCATCATGTCTCCGGCAGATCCGGAACTGCCTCGTCCAGCCTTCAGGAGTGTTTCGGACTTTGCTTCGGTACCGGTAATAATTGCGCTCAGGAGTGCCGCATCTGAGAGCCCCTCACCGGAATAGATGATGATATGAACGGTGCCTGATGCCCGTCCGGATTCTGTTGTCCTTTCAAGAATAAATACGGAAATGAAATCATATTGCAGGATACAAAGATTTTCTATCGTCGTTTCAGTTACCAGGCCGAAACACTCGCGGGAAAGTCCTTCGGCATAAACCCGGTTTTCGATAACCTGTTCATCAGTCAGTCCCGATATTTCTCTTACCGAACAGAGGAGTAACGTCGGGACTTCACCGATACCCCCAAGAGGACCCGTGCTTGCGGCCCGGAACAAGCCGCGGATAAAAAGGGTGTTATTTCGCAGATAGTACTTCATGTATGATGACGGCTAGGTAACAGTATAACGAACCCGGTCCTTTAATTCCTGCTGTTTTCCTGCATTCCAGCCTGAGACGTCCTGCAGGTACCCGGTGACGCGGCTGATCTGGACTACGTCATGCGATCCGCATTCGGGACATATGGCGGATTTACAGAGTGGGCAGTAATCGATTCCTGATAAAATCTCATGGGAACAGTGGCAATGGTCGAGCGGACACATAATTTCAAGCTGTGTTTCGCCACATTTCGGGCAGGGGGTCTCTTCGACGATGAGATGACAGGTGTGGCATTTGTACCGCCGGTCGGCTACCGGTATATCTTCAAGACGCGGGTACTTTTCAGCAAGTTTCCTTTGTTCCTCGTTCCATTCCATACTACTAGATAGAATGCCACCCTTTTAAACTTTTAGGCAGTTCTGTGACTGATCCTGCCTCAGGAGACTCATAGGGTTCATCATTTTTCAGATCCCTGTTTTTCATCATCGGCGGATCCAGTCATACTGCCGGGCAGCAGCAGCAGGATCGGCTGATTCATAAATCGAACGCCCGATTATGATACCGTCTGCGATTG
This sequence comes from Methanoregulaceae archaeon, assembly GCA_035543455.1. Lineage (GTDB taxonomy): Archaea > Halobacteriota > Methanomicrobia > Methanomicrobiales > Methanospirillaceae > CAIKOD01. The sequence goes on along the minus strand of DATKKE010000062.1, from coordinate 5,486 downwards.
CTGCAACTTTCTCTATTTCTCCTCCCTGCGCCCCTATACCAGGGGAGTAGACCTTCCGGTCTCCTGCCAGATTTTTCAGGTATGCCACCCGTTCGGGTCTTGTCGCAGGGGCGATAACGCCATCGGCGTCGCAATCAATGGCCAGCCGTGTGATCTCTTCAGGAATACCATCGTGGAAAAACTCCGTTCCGCCGGGATGGCTCATTTCTGCGACCACATAACATTCCCCGCCATATTCATGGGCAGTCTCAATACATGCCATTGCAGAGTCGCGACCGGGGAAACCATGGCAGATTATGGCATCATACCCGGATGAGAATACCTGCTCGGCGATCAGCCTGTTGGTATTCGGAATATCGGCCACCTTGAAATCGGCAATCAGGGGAAGGTCAAGTTGTCCGAGGTCATCGGCAATGCCCAGACCCGATGACAAGACGAGGGGATACCCGACTTTGATCGCATCGATGCAGGGAATGCAGGCTGTCGCGATGGCTATTGCGCTCCTTTTCTCCATTACATCGAGGGCGAGGATCAACTGGGCCATCAGGATAACCTCTCAAGGACAGCGGCGACAAGAAGGGGGAGAAGAATGGTGGCGTCTCCATAAACGGTCACGGCAGAAGCTTCCTCGGTAAGCTTCCCCCACGAGCGCGCCTCGTCGAGGGTTGCCCCGGATAACCCTCCGAGATCAGGCCGATCTCCGGTAAGTTGCACCGCATAGGAGAACCCGTTCTCCGTCATCAGCATACTCTGCAGGATGTAATTCTTGGGGACCCCTCCCCCCACGAGCAGGGCACCAGTCTTCTTTGCCGAGAAACAGCGGTCAAGGAGAGCCGGCATATCCTTAAACGCGTCGACCGTAACCCGGTGCGACTGTGAGAATAACCAGTACTGGAGCCCGATCATTGAATCCTGGATCGCGGGGCAGTATATGGGAATTCTGTTTTTATATGCGACGGATAGAATACCAAGATCCAGGCGCGATCCGATGTGGCCCAATAGTTCACTTATTGAAACCGTGCTCCCTTCCGGGAGCTCTGAATAGGTCCCCTGCATGAACTCCTCAAACCGGATGAATGCCTCATTTGGGAGATAAACGTCGTAAATCCGGTTGATATCCTCATGCCGCAATTCGATGTCCGAACAGTCGGCCCGTCCGTGATAATGATGGCATCCGATCGCCTCGATGATATCATGGGTCATATTTGCCCCCGTAGAGACCAGGACGTCGATGTAGCCCCGTTTTATGAGGTCTGCCACAATTCCCCCTATACCTGCGGGGACCATCGCTCCCGCAAGGCCGAAAAATTTCGTCGCGTCAGGATCGCGGAGCATCTCTTCATAGAGGCATACTGCCCGGTACAGGGCCCCGCCGTTATAGGCGCCCGCCCGACCCATCTGCCCGACAAGGTCCCCGACGCTCATCCCGGGTTTCAGGTGCATCTGTTCTACCGGTGTACGGCATTCATGGCTCATGGCTGCTATCTCGTACTCTAGTATTGGATCGGTCTCGGGATAACTTCTCTCCGGAACCGGGACCCGGCATTCATGCTTCCCTGCAGAGAGGTTTCGCGAGATGACGCCTGGCAACAGGCGGGACTTCATACCACCCCGTCTGCAGGTCACGTTCAATACAGGTTACTTCAGGTTCGCGGGCCCGGCCCCCGCAGTGCCTGCATTTGTAACCTTTTTCTTTCCCCGCGCTTGTCATACGCTTCCCACAGGCATTGCAAAGGGGTGGTTTCCGGACAATGGCTTCTGTAAGCCCGCAGATACGAATTTTTTCAATGTTAATACTTCCTTTCTTGTAACTGCCGGTCACCTCGACCTCATCCCCGGGCCATAAAGCCCTGATAATATCCCGGAATCCCTTTGTCGGTTCGTATGCCATACAACGGATACCAGCACCGTTACTCGTGACAGTAATATCAACATGACCGCCTTTACCGGTCTTTGCAAAAGAGGCTACGGCACCGCATAAACGGTACGAAAAACCTTCTGTTAACCGACCCGTCCGCCCTTCAAGGAGATGGGCGTCGGTTCCCTGGTTGGTGATGAATATCTGTTCGAACTCAGTGGGCTCCGATGAAACCATTCTCCTCGCCATTGCAACCCATGAAGGGCTCTCGCCCCTGATTCCGAAAAGGACAGGGTCAGGTGTATGGGGGACACAGACGACAACATCGTTCACCATATCCACCGTGTCCCATGTATGGGGATATGTTGCCCGTTCGGCTGAAAACAGGCTATCCCTGCCGACATACCTCGGTGTCCCGAACACCTCAGGTTTCCGGTAGGTCAGGTATTCATATGTCCGGTCGGGAAACTCGCTGCAGACTGCAGCTGTTGCGCCGATCAGCCCCCTCCCGTTCTTATAACCCGTATAAAGCGCGCCGGCAGGTTCCAGGACACGTATTGCCTCATCGACCGTGCAAAATCCCTTCACCGCATGCCAGTAAAATTGTGAAGGCGGTGACGATTCAACAACAACGACCCCGGGGTTCGTATTTTCGTGGTCGAAACAGGCGTATTCTTCAACGACTTCGCACGCGATGCGGAAGACATCGGTCTGCTCGCCGGTTACATCCAGACAGATCGCGGCGTTGCCCCTGGTCTTGTATATCACATTGGGATTAAGACGGAGCAGCCTCGCCTCACGTACAGGGAAATGATTTTTCTGTAGTCTCCTGGCCAGTACGACACCGATATAGGTCGTGCACATACCGCCCGGAGAGTCCGTATCATCCAGACCGACAAGCATCTAATACCGTATTATTTATATGGGCCCTACTAAATCCATTCTTCAGGGTAAATGTCCCAGGATCGACTCCTCCAGATGGTCATCAGCGTTCTGATCACCGGGAGGTACAGGGTATCTGAGCGGTTCAGCATGAGGCCGAGAAGTTTCGACCTCATTGCAAGCAACGGGACAACCACTCTTGCCATCAAGGTTGTTTCCCATATCGACAGCGTCAGTGAGGAGACGGCATTCGATCTCGACCTCGTTGCCCGGTATTTAAGGGGTTCGGCGCTTATTGTCGGCGAGAAGGCCCGGGATACCGAACTTGAACGCGGCGCTGTTTACCTGCGGTACGGTATTTATGCGATAAGCATCGCGACCTTGTACGACTTCATCGTGGAATCCAGTCCTCCGCTGATATATGCATCTCCCGGCGGCCTGTATGTGACAATCAACGGAGAGGAATTACGCTACCTCCGGGAGTTACGGAATATGTCGCTCGGGGATCTCGGGCACCTGCTCGGCGTATCCCGCAGGACGATCAGCAAATATGAGAGCGGGATGGGCACGACCCTCGAAGTCGCGCAGAAGATCGAGGAAATTTTCGACAGCGGCCTGGTCCAGTCGATCGATCTTATGAGCATGCACGGGCCGCCTCCTGAAAAAGAAGAACCTCGCGACCAGGATGCGCCGATGGGATTCCTCGAACAGATCGGGATGAAACTCCACACCCTGCGTCGGGCACCGTTCCAGGCACTGATAACATTTCATGACCACACGATCCTGACCGGTTACGGTACGGCGGAACGCATGGTAAAACGCGCTCATCTGATCGGAAATATTTCGCAGGTAACAGGGACCTATGCGATGTGCGTCCTCACCGATTATTACAAGCAGAAGAAAATCGGCCGGACCCTGGTGATCGGTGAAGAAAGGCTCCAGAAACTGGAAGACGGCTCTGAATTAATCGATATGATGAGCAAGTGAGGTTTGCATAATTATTTCATTTTATCATCAATGGTATTCAATAGCCGGTAATTTCATCATGCCCGCAGGAAATCCTGAACACTGGAAAAAGGCTGGCGACGGATATTTCGAATTAAAAAAATTTACCGGGGCAGTTGAATGCTATTTGAAACTTATCGAATTGAATGCAGAGAACGCAGAGGCCTGGCATTGTTTAGGGGCCTCATTCGAAAATCTCGAAAAATATGCCGAAGCAGCAAAATGTTTCAGGGAAGAGCGAAGAATCCGGGGCGAACAGATCAAACAAAAAAATAACCCCGGCAGTGGCGAGAAAATACCAGTGCCCAAGACTTATTCCCCGGTCAGGATTATTTCAATCGGTCTTCTGCTTACGTTTCTATCCAGTGTTTTTATCATGATTTTAACATACGGGCTTCTTGGGGCGATCGATTGGGTGGCTACCCTGCTCGTCGGGGTGCTTTCGGCAGTGATTTTTCTTGCACGGATATTTTGGAAACAGAGATAGCTGTGAATTGCCTGCCTCAACGCAAAGGTGACATCATTATTCAATGAATCACAGAAGGCTCATAAGAACCGGGGTAATTGATGAGGATATTGCTTTATATTTTCCTCACATCCCCGTGAATTTCATTATCCCGTAGACCAGGAACGCGGGCCAGAGGATCGCTTTAATAATTCCGATACATCCAGCCCAAAAGCTTGTGGCCGTGGTAAGGTAATACACTAATGCCCCGAGGAAGCCCAATCCGTAAATTGCGCCACCGCATCCCATATGGCACCCCACGTGTTTTTTCCAGTTATACGTACACCAATCCTTCGTTCCCTGCTCAGATGTTTCAGTCTCCATTTTTACTCAACTCACTGGTTATCATAGCGTAACTATTTTAATAGCACCGTTCGCGTTACAGCTCCCGATTTTTGACAGGTGTTTTTGGGAGTTCCGAGTTCCCTCAGACTTGACAGAACCCCAATAGAGGTTCTGATAAGTTAACGGTTGATCAACCGCGTGAACGGTTGGTGATAAGTGTCGGTTGGTAGAGCGCAAAAATAGGTGAATCAAGTGATGTGTATCCAACCCGGAACATTGTCTGTTGATCCTAAGAATGTCATGGGGATTGGAATTTGGTAATTAAAAGGTGCAAATACGTCTGGTGTTTGGTAGAGTTCATCGAACGCCGGGAAAGGATTCGGCATATTAGACGCTAATGGTGGATTTGTTACTACGTCTAAAAAGGTATTTCTCGGTGATTCTCCTATTTCTGGAAGAAGATAGGATGCATCAGTCTGTACCGGGTTCGCCTGATAATTTGCATAAGCAGTATTTATCAAGCTAGCAACGTTCGAAGAGCCGGAGCCTTTCTGGAATCCTCCACTTGTATCTACTGCCGATATAGGCAAGGCGATCAATGCCGCCATCATTACAATTAGAATGATGAATGTCATGGATTTCATGTTTTTCCCTCCAGATTGACTCGTCCTTTACTATTCGATTAAGTAAATAATTTTTCATCCCGCCACTCGCTTCCTACCACAGTTCTGCGCTCTATCCTTGTCACCACCCCGTTTTGACAGCACTTTTCCAATGACATCACCACCCGACAACTTGACAGAACCTCTCTTGGGGTTCTGGTGCGTTGTCGGGACTTGGCCAAAAATTTTGGTGGGTGGTGCATCGCGGGACTTCCAGAGCTGGAGATTGGATTGTTTATTCTTGGAGTTGGAGTGCCCCTCTTATTATTTACTTCAACTCTCATAGGAA
>DATKKE010000061.1:0-20108 GCA_035543455.1 Methanoregulaceae archaeon | reverse complement strand
CCAGCAGGTGGAGGACGGGGCAAGCGGTGTGACTCTCGTGAGTGTAACGGTCACCGCGAAGGGTGCCGGTACCTCAAATGTCAGAATTCAGAATCTCACCATGCAGGACGATCACAACGGAGTATTTACGCCGGACCTCGTGACCGCACGTCTTACCACATTGGCAGGAAACGAATCGGGAAGCACTGTTACATCCGTTCCCTCAGTGACAATGCAGACAGGGACGGACGACCAGACTGTCGATCAATCAGTCCAGACACGTATCACGACGCAGACTCCCTCCGTAATAAACCGGGTCACATCCCCGGTTACAACATTCTCTACCGTTGAAACACCGGGTAACCAGCGGCCGCAGGAAATTGCCGCTCCAATCCCGCTCTATCAGAGAATTCCGCGTCTGGCACTGTACGGCTTCGGCCTGATTGCCATTATTGCCGCCATTGCTCTTCTGTACCTCGGTACCACCAGGAAAATCTGAAATACAAATTTTTTTCCGACAATAATCACTCATGATATACCTCGTCGGTTATTATATGTCAGCATCCGGGTGCTGCTTTATTGACAGGGATGGGTTCAATCCCCTCCCTGCCCCTCCCCCATCAGGATAGCCTCCGGGCAGGGTTAGCGGTGATACAAGAAACCAATGAATTTTTCTAGTTTCTCACCATCCCAATCGGAGACGTTACCGGATGAAAGTCGGATCGAACCGTACTGAACTAGCATCGGGCAGAGCCCCAAGCACGTGAGGATGCTTAATTTGTTAATTTCGAGGATGTTGACCAGACGGAATTTAAAAAAAAAGAAATAGAGTCTCTGATAGTTATTCAGGAACCTTGGATTAGACTTGTTGCTTGGTTCGGGTTCTGGTTTGATCAATTTATCATAGTGAGAGAATTACATATGGCAGATCAGAGTTATTGTTATACAAAGAGGTTTGAAAGGAGCATACTTTGGAAGATTCCTATCCGTTTCTGATATCGGTACCTCACGGAGGGTATCTTGTCCCCGATGAGATTCGCGATCTGATCGCGTTAAACCCGGATGAACTCAGGTATTACAGCGACCCGGCAGTGCGGGAAATTTATGATTTTCGTTCAAAAGTATCAGGACTTCTTGATACAAAGATATCCCGGATGGTCGTGGATCTGAACAGACCGCCCTACCATCTCGCTCCAAAATATCCTGATGGTGCGATCAAATCAATGACAGGTCATAAAACACCGGTCTACAAAGAGGGAAAATTCCCAGGGATCAATACCATTCACCGGCTCATGGTCGATCATTTTTTCCCGTATCAGGAAATATCAGACCGGCTCATCGACGAGAAGGAAATAAAGGTTGCGTTTGACTGCCACAGTATGCTCCCCTATGGTCTTCCAAGCCAGCCCGATGCAGGAAAAAAGCGACCTGCGATATGCCTGAGTAATAACGGCGACGTCTCGGGAAATGAAAAGCCGGGAGTCCTTGCAACCTGCAGCGGGGACCTCATGCAGGTGCTTGGAGCACATTTTTCCGATCAGTTTTCCGATGATGGAGAGGTGTTGTTCAACACACCGTTCGAGGGAGGTTTTATCTCGATAGCTCATCACTGGCACCGGAGAACGCCCTGGATCCAGATCGAAGTAAACCGGGCCCTGTACGAAGAACAGACAGAAAAACCAGGTGTCCCGGGGACTATCGATTTCGAAAAGGTTTCCGATCTTAACAAAAGAATCTGGACTGCAGTTACCGGGTTCTGGGATGAAGTGCAGAAGGATATTTGAGTCCAGATCAGAGTTTTCCTAATCACCTGGATGGATGTCAGTTTTTTGAACAATCTCAGTTGCGAATTCTCTGATAATCCTCCCCGTGATTCACTTTCACCCTCCGGGGTACTGGTCTCTTATTTGTTGACGAGAGTATTACTACAAAATGTCAGTTGGAAAGGGTGCCTATCTGAGAAAAATCACCTCGTCGCTCCCGGTCCATGCAAAATCCGTCGATGTGGGCCGGGAACTCGAGGGTAGTACTCCGCCGTCAGTTTTTATCGGGAGCTATGATTATCCCCATGTATTTGCAGGACCGATGATCGCCCCTGTCCACGGCGACACCAGGATAATGGATACCCCGGAATCGTGGATCCCGGCCCGGATGACCCAGGAAGAGATTATCGACTTCAGGCTGTCCCTTGTGAGGGGGAAACACCGTGTCCATGCTGCCGATCTCGATACCCGGTTTGTGGGAACACTTCAGGAGATTGCCCTTTCATCAGGTTCGATCGAGAGCGAAGCAACCTTCTTCGACATACCTTCGGGTCTTATGTTTTCCGATGAAGCGGCACCGCATGGACCCAGTGCGACGATCGAACACCTGGACATTGACGGGGTATCATGGGACCGGGACCTCGAGAAAGTATACCATGATACAGACCTCCCGGCAGCAGAAGGGGTTATTGCACTCCATGCGAAAGGCGTCCCATTTTCCCAGATACAGAAGGCGTTTTCTGTCGGGGCGATGGGGACCGGACGGAACAGGAAGCTTGTCCCGACCAGGTGGTCGATCACTGCCTGCGACACGATGATTGGTGATGACCTTCTAGAGAATGTGAGGCGGTGCCCGGTAATCGATAGTTACCGGATCCACGAGTTTGACAGCCTGAACAATCACTACGCGGTTATCCTGACCCCGACGCCGTGGCAGTACGAATGGATAGAGGCATTTCTTCACGTGCTCGGCCGCGATGAGATGGTATTTGCCGATCACGAGGGGACCCGGGGGAAAAAAGGGTACTCTTCGGTCGGCGGCTGCTATTATTCCTGCAGGATGGCGGTGCTTGATGCACTTGCGTCAGAAGGGGTGCAGGCCGGGGCAATAATTCTCCGGGAGGCGCGGAAGGGGTATATCCCTCTCGGGGTGTTTAATGTACGGGAAAATGTCAGACATGCGATGGCATCCCCCCCCAGGGAATTTGAGAGCCTGAACGACGCTCTTACCCATGCGGCCGGGGGTTTTTCCCTCCCTGTCTCACGTTTTTGTGGTGAAAGCACCCTTCTTAAGGACATGAAGAAAGAACGCCAGATGGTGCTCTCTTCATTCTGAAGACCATCAGGTTGCCGGTAATATGGGCTTTTCATCATCGGTTTTCCGCCGGCATTGTGATAGCATTCATTTACACAACCCGAAGAATGACCCCTCTATCCGGAAAAATTCCCATTTCATGATAATTGGCCTCTGTTGAATTCCTCTCCTGTCTTTAGGCATCACTTCGACAGGAGGGGTTTCACCCTTTCCCTACCCCTCCCCCTCCAGGATAGCCACTGGAAAAGGTTACATTGGCAACGACGAAAGAAGAAAATTTTTCAGATCTCTCACTATCCTGACCGTGGACGCCCCAGTGGCGGGGCAGAGCTGCTGGAGCGACAGGTGATAAAGACAAATCTGAATACAAGCAAATTGTAGATGAATGGAGAAAGGACATAAATTTTTCATTTCAGCATGTCAACAGAGCCGATAATTGCGAATTATTTTTGCGATGGCAGGTACTCTTAACATTGTATCCGGCAGGCCTGTGATTCTATGCGAAACAAATCGAAGATGTTCCTGTGGGAGTCTGTTATCGGGCTCGGTTTTCTTTCGGGAGTATGGACAGCGATCGGAATCAATCCCCAGTCCCTCATCATGGGGTTTGTCGGGCAATCCGCATCACATGTTTATCCTGATCCTGCAATCAGGGCTCTTTTTATCGTTCTTCCGACAATCCTCCTCGTTATTTCCATCATATCTGCCTACCGGAGGGGCAAAATCCCTGGACTTTTCTCCATAATAATTGCATACACAAGCGGGCTCCTGGTCCTCACGTCACCTGTTTTGGCCGTGTTTATCCTGTTCTTTGCCGTAATAACCGGAATTCTTGCCACCCGGTGATCTACATTAAGAGGCTGGAATCAATGAAAAAATAAAGACAACTCATACCAAGGCGGTTAGACCGGAGACAAATACGAAAAAAAAAAATGAGAAATATCCTGGTTATAGCATTTGCATGTCCCAGATTTTTGAATAGATAATTCCCAGCAGAGGATAACTGACAAGGCCGTTGAGAAGCAGCTCGATGAAGAATCCCGGCGGATACGTCATCGATGAAAAAATTACGAATATATTATTCACGAGGACGAGAAGTACCAGGATGAATCCAAACAGGAGTCCTTTCTGAATATACGTACCCGGCAATGCCGTCCTGACTATTGAATAGGAATATGACGCCGTCAATGAAAAGACGAGAGGATAGGCAAAATACAGCATCATTAACGGGTCTGTCGCCTGTCTCATCCCCGCGATTGAAAAGATGTCATAAGGGGCTATTAACCTCGATACGGATGAAAATAGTACCATCGTAACATACAGGAGTACAGCCCCTGCAATCCATGAAAGAATAATTTTTTTTCCTTCCACTCTTGCTCACCAGGTAACGCATCATGTTCCAGCCAGATAAAGGTATTTCAGGGGAAGTGAAAGTGAGGAATAGTTCCGGATATCACCGTATATGACAAACAAGAGATCAATTTCAGTCGGAATAAAAAAAAGATCAGAAACCGGCCCCGGTTGCCTCCCTTTGCAGGAGGTCCTGGAGAGGTCCAAGATTTACCCGTATCTGGTTGATTACCGCTCGTTGCTCGGGCAATGGAACATTTCTTACGACACCAAGGTCATTCTGTGAATTTGCGAAATACTGGCCTGCCACGGAGTACTGGCGTTTCTGGGCCACTCCCCCCCCCGCTTCGATATTACCTGCAAAAGGCTGGAGGGCAGAAAGATAGGAGACATACTGGTCGCGGAGAGCTTCATTTGCGGGGTCATCAAACTGCCTGAACTTCTGCATACTCTGGGTTTCAGAAACTACGACCATGCCCAGCTGGCGACCATAACTTCCAAGGGCGGTATAATCGGGTATGGTTGCATTCGGATTCCCGTCCTTTATAATCTCATTATTGATATTCGTGAGGATCGTAAGAATTTTCGCCTGCGAATCTGAGTAAGCGGTGAGGAATGCTCCATCGACAACCGGGGGGGCAGTCGTGGGACTGGGTGGAACCATTGTTGAAACAGTTTTTTGCGTCACGGTGGTTGCAGGTACGGCCGGCGTTTCGGCAGGAGGTACCGTTGGGGCAGGTGTAACCGGGGGAGCCTGCACGGCAGGGGTCCCAGGCAGGGAAGTACACCCTGCAAGGATACAACCCGATGCAACTGACAGGAAACAAAGGACGATCACTACGAGTTGATACCGGTTGTGCATACATAACGAATGATCAGCCAGAGAATATAATTTTGTTCCCGGCCAGTGCGGTACCATTCTTTCATCTGATCGTAATCCGAAACCGGGAAGTCCGGCGAATGCCGATCCATGCACTTAGATGATCCCTGCAGCCCTGAGCAGGGCTTTTCTGAACAGCAATTCAGGGACGCTTGTATAGGACATATTGTTGACAGACACCGTCGGAAATGAGACAGGGAGACCCATTTCCCACCTTCGCCCCTCGCATTGGCGTTGTTCTCCGGCCACTTCAACGAGGACGTCATCAAATAAACGCCCGTTCATCAAAACCCGCGGTTTTACCGGGGAACCGGGTTCCAGGACTACATCACGAAATGAAAGGGCAATTCCTTCCTGTTCGAGAGCCGGAACGAGGTCTTTGAGCAATTGGGATAGCACTTTTCCGGTATCGGAAGCAATATAGGGTAGATCATTCTGATATCCGTAATGTTCCCATAGAATATCGACGTTCACGACCATGAGGCACTTCCCGGTGTTAATAATCCGGATATCTGACCGTTATGTCAACCATCATTTTCAAATAATAATAATTTTTGTAAATGAAGTCGTCTCCTTGGTTTAATCAATGACTTCCCCGGAATTCCGTATTTTTCGCCCCGATCAAGACATCCTCACTGAATCTGAATATAACCAATGAAAACCAGACAAAAAAATCAATCCACATATAAATGCTTTAATGTATGATTTTATACCATAATGTATTTATTATAACAAAATATATGATACCTGCATATGAAAACCAATGCTTCAATAAAGCGGGCGTTCAGAAACCGGCGGGCCGGGATCTTCCCGGAGTCCTGCCAGAAGAGGGTGATGCCGGTGGAATGGAAACACCCATGAATGGCTGCAGTATTCCGAACCTCGACAGCGAAAGATTCCGATATCTTGCAGAACGATCTGGGGAACCCTGTATAATTCCCCTCTTTGTCAGGGTACCGGTCCCACCATTTTCACCGGTTGAACTGTACAGAAACCTGGTCATGAAACCACCCGGAGAAACCGGAGAGCCTTCCCGGGGTTTCCTGCTCGAATCCATGGATGGCGACAGAAAAATCGCAACATATTCGTTTATTGGTACCGATCCTGTATTGAGAGTCACCTGTTATCATGATTGTACGGAGATCTCCGGGGATCCCCGGTACTTTGGAAATATTCAGGTTCCGCATGGAAAGGATGCAATCGATACGATCAAAACCCTTATCAATACGTTCAATGTTGTATCACCTCACGTTCCCCGTTTCTCAGGCGGCCTGGTAGGCTACTTCTCGTATGACCTCGTCTATTCCCTCCTTCCCGGATCTGCACGGGTACGCCACAAATCTGAAATCGCTGGTCCTGTAGCGGAATTTATGCTCTGCCTCGATTGTATGGTTCTCGATCACTATCAGTCAGATCTCTGGATCGTAAGAAATGTGATAACCGGAAATGGTAATGATCCGGATGAATTATTCACGGAAAACCTGGCAACCCTCCTCGAAAGAAGGGGTTTTGTCGAAAAATTTCTTGAACGGCACAACCATTCAGGTGGTGTTGATCAACTGGAAAGGCGGGTCATATCAGGAACAACGCGGGGTACATCAGGCGGGCGTGATGATACCGAGATCCAGGCACCGGTCAAGACAGGTGCCGCAAATAGTGATAGTGTTGTTCTTCCAGAATTCAGCAGGCCTGAAGGTGAAAAAGATACGTATACCCGTTCGGTAAGGCGGGTAAAGGAATTAATTCACTCCGGGGAAGTTGTGCAGGCAGTAATTTCAAGAAAAGAGGCCTATATATTCCGGGAAAATCCCCTGTCACTGTATCAGGCGCTCAGGACAATCAATCCAAGTCCTTACATGTATTATCTCGAGTTCCCCGATTATTCAGTAATCGGAGCCAGCCCGGAAATGCTCGTCAGGGTGGAAGGGCGAACTGTTACCACCGTACCCATAGCGGGGACAAGAAAACGGGGAACTAATGAAGAAGAGGACAGGACACTCGAAAAAGAGCTTCTCCTTGACCAGAAAGAACGGGCAGAGCATGTTATGCTGGTCGATCTTGCGAGAAATGATATCGGTAGCGTATGCTCGTATGGATCTGTCAGGGTTCCTCAGTTTATGCAGGTTGGAAAGTACTCCCATGTCCAGCACATCGTATCGACGGTGACCGGGAAAATTGCACAGAATTTTGACAGGTTTGACGTGTTCCGGGCATGTTTTCCTGCGGGGACCGTTTCGGGTGCCCCGAAAATCCGGGCAATCGAGATCATTGACGAACACGAACCAGGTCCCCGGGGGCTTTATGCAGGGGCGGTCGGGTACATCGGGTTTGACGAGGGATTGGAATTCGCCATTGCGATAAGGACTGCGGTTGTCAAGGACGGCAAGGCCTTGGTCCAGGCAGGTGCGGGTATTGTTGCGGACTCCGATCCTGACCGCGAATGGATTGAAACCAATCAAAAACTTGCTGCAATGAAGCAGGCGGTACAACTCGCCGGAGGAAGCGCATGAAGGTGCTCGTGATCGACTGTTATGACAGTTTTACCTATAATCTTTGCCAGATTGTCGGGTCACAGGGATGTACTCCGGTCGTTGTAAAATCAGATGAAGATCCGAGAATGCTTGAAGGAATCGAACCCGACAGGATTATACTCTCTCCCGGGCCCGGGCGTCCTGAAGACTCCGGTCTCAGCCTTCATGTTATCAAAACTCTTTCAAGGGAGATCCCTACCCTCGGTGTATGTCTTGGTCACCAGGCCATCTGCTTTATCTCCGGCGGAAAAGTGGTCCAGGGAACACACCTGATGCACGGGAAGACATCGCAGATCTCCCATCACGGGAGAGGACTTTATCATGGCATTAAAAATCCATTCCCAGCAACCCGGTACCATTCGCTTATAGCAGAAAGGGACTCTTTACCGGAGACACTGGAAGTCACGGCAACAAGCCTCGATGACAATTACGTCATGGGTGTTCGGCACCGGGATTACCCGATGGAGGGAATCCAGTTCCATCCTGAAAGTATCTTATGCAGCGAGGGCCCGAGACTGCTCGGGAATTTTCTAAAAAACGGGGTAAGATCCCAATGATCAGGGAAGCAATCGCCATGGCTATTGCGGGAACCGATCTGACCCGTTCCCAGGCGGAGATGGTAATGCACGAATTAATCTCGGGAGACGCGACCGATGGCCAGATAGCAGCGTTCCTGACCGCGTTGCAGGCGAAAGGCCCCTCGACTGAAGAAATTACGGCATTTGCACGGGTTATGAGGGCATCGGCGATACCATTTTATCCACCGGTGCCCGGAATGGCCATCGATACCTGCGGGACGGGTGGCGATAACTCACTGAGTTTTAATATCAGCACAACCGCAGCATTCGTTGTTGCCGGCGCCGGGGTACCGGTCGTCAAACACGGGAACCGGAGTGCATCGGGCAGATGTGGTTCGGCCGATGTGCTTGAAGCCCTTGGCATGAACCTTGGACTCCCCCCTGGCAGGAATGCGGAGGTCATGAAACAGACAGGAATTGTATTCCTGTTCGCCCCTTTCTACCATCCCGCCATGGGAAGGGTCTCGGGAGTCAGACGGGAGATTGGCATCAGGACGGTGTTTAACCTTCTTGGCCCCCTTACGAATCCAGCGCGTACGGGAGCGCAACTGATCGGGGTGTACAGCCCGGATCTTACCGGTACGTTCGGAGAAGTGCTTCGGCGACTGGGAACGGCCCGGGGGATGGTTGTCCACGGTAGCGGCATGGACGAAATTACTACAACGGGGACAACCCAGATTACCGAACTGAAAGACGGGGAGCTCAGTCATAGTATTATCAGCTGCCTCGATTTCGGTATTCCCAAAGTCCTGCCGGAAGATATTGCCGGAGGAGATGCAGGTCAGAACGCCCGTATCCTTATCGATGTGCTCGGGGGGGAGAAAGGTGCCTGCCGCGATGTCGTCCTCTTAAATGCCGGTGCAGCAATCTATACAGCCGGAAAAGCCGGTTCTATCAGGAGCGGGATGGATGCAGCCGCCTCGTCGATAGATTCCGGGAAGGCGATGGACAAGCTCGGTTCACTGATAGAATTGGCAGGTGATGGATGATGATCCTGGACGAGATCGTCGGCAGGACCCGGGAACGCATAGAGGATCTTCCGGAATACCGGGTGTCGCATGGAGTTGAGCCGGGGACGGTTAAAAGTCTCCTTGGGGCTATTCACTCGAAATGCCGGAAAAATGCAATCATTGCGGAAATAAAATATGCGTCTCCATCGGCCGGCTTGCTCCGCAATTATGAAGACCCTGCGAGGCTTGCCGGAATGATGACACGGGGAGGAGCGACAGCTCTTTCGGTCCTGACGGAACCGTTTTTCTTCCGGGGCGATCCGGACAATATAAGGCAGGTGAAAGCCACAACAGACCTGCCGGTGCTTAGGAAGGATTTTATTATCGATAAACGGCAGATTTACGAGAGCCGCTTCCTCGGAGCCGATGCGGTTCTGCTTATCGCGGGGCTGCTCGGTGACCAGCTTGCATCCTTCGTCGAAGAATGTCACCGTTTCTCGCTCGAACCACTCGTGGAAATACATTCGGCCGATGAGGTCCCGGCAGCGGCCGGTTCTGGAGCCAGGCTGATCGGGATCAATAACCGGGATCTCAGGACCATGAAAACGTGCCTGAAAACGACCCGGCTCATCGCCGAAAAAATCAGGAGAGACCAGATCACGATCGTATCTGAAAGCGGCATTTTCTGGCCCTGCGACATCAGGTACCTGAGTCGCTATTGCGATGCGTACCTGGTGGGAAGTTCCCTGATGAGGTCTTCAGACCCGGTAAAAGCGCTCGAGGGATTGGCATGCGCGTGAAAATATGTGGTGTAACAACGATCGGAGACGCATTATTCGCCGAATCATCAGGGGCAGATGCAATCGGGATCGTGGTATGCAGCCAGTCGCCGAGAAATGTATCCCTGTCGGTGGCGAAGCGAATTCTTGCAGCGTTGGGACGGGATACCTGCGGGGTACTGGTAAGCCACACCCGGTCGGAACGTGATTTTTCTGATATTATCAGCCTGAACCCCTCCACGGTGCAGGTCTCACACCATTTCAGGGTGCGGGAGAATGACGGGGTGAAATTAATCCGGGTAATCGGGCAGGGGGATACCATTCCCATGGATTGTGATGCCATAGTGGTTGACGACAGTCTTGGGAGCGGAAAGCACTATAATCCGGAATTTGCAAAAAATGCGGTAAAAAAATCTGCCGTTCCTGTAATTCTCGCAGGTGGTCTGAATCCGGGTAACGTCAGGGATGCAATTCTCGAGATACGGCCGTATGCGGTGGATGTCGCGAGCGGCGTCGAATCCTCACCGGGAATAAAAGACCCCGGGCTTGTCAGGGCCTTTATCCTGGCCTCGAAGGAGTGTGATGAATGAACCAAACTGGACGCAGGGGACGATTCGGGGAATTTGGTGGGCAATTCGTGCCTGAAGCCCTGATGGCAGCACTGATCGAACTTGAATCTTCGTACAGGCGCCTTTCCGCAGATTCCCGGTTTGCAGGCGAACTCGGGACGTACCTGGCTGACTATGCCGGTCGTCCGACCCCCCTCACGTTCTGTTCCCACATGTCGGAAGATATCGGGGCGAGAATCTATCTCAAGCGGGAAGATCTCCTCCACGGCGGGGCCCATAAATTGAATAATACGCTCGGGCAGGCGCTCCTTGCAAAATATATGGGTAAAAAAAGGCTGATTGCAGAGACCGGGGCAGGGCAACATGGCGTTGCCACGGCAATCGCAGGTGCAATGCTCGGCATTCCGGTTGAGGTATACATGGGCGAGGTTGATATGAACCGTCAGCGCCTCAATGTTTTTCGGATGGAGCTGCTGGGTGCCAGAGTTATTCCCGTTCAGTCAGGTACAAAAACATTAAAAGATGCCGTTAACGAGGCCCTCCGGGACTGGGTTACGAATGTTTCTGACACTCATTACCTTCTCGGTTCCGTTGTCGGTCCTCATCCTTTTCCGGCAATCGTCAGGGACTTCCAGGTCGTAATTGGCCGTGAGGTAAAAGAGCAGGTGAACAGGAGCGAAGGCAGGCTCCCGGACTGTCTCGTTGCCTGTGTGGGAGGTGGTTCCAACGCAATCGGGCTCTTTCATCCGTTCCTCGGTGACGGGGTAACCATGATCGGTGCGGAGGCCGGCGGTCTCGGACTCGCATCAGGAAAACACGGCGCAACCCTTTGCGGAGGAAGTCCCGGGGTGTTGCATGGTGCATTTTCTTATCTCCTCCAGGACATGAACGGCCAGGTCCAGGAGACCCACAGCATCTCCGCCGGTCTGGATTATCCGGGAGTCGGCCCGGAACACAGCATGCTGAAAGATTCGGGCCGTGTTGAATATACCGCCGTATCCGATGAGGAAGCGATATCAGCCTTCCGCTACCTTTCCAGCCGGGAAGGAATTATCCCCGCACTGGAATCGGCCCATGCAGTTGCCGCAGTGAGAAGAATGGCCGGAACATTTTCTGGTGACGATATTGTTGTGATTAACCTTTCGGGGAGAGGGGACAAGGATGTAGCCGATATGGCGGCCATGCAGGGGGTTACTGCGTGACCAGAATTGAAACTGCATTTAAATCCGCAAAAAGGCCTCTCGTCGTTGCCTTTACTGTTGCAGGGGATCCCGATCCCGAAACATCGGTAACCATAGCAAAAATCATCGCCCGGTCGGGCGCTGATATTCTCGAGCTCGGGGTGCCGTTCTCTGATCCCCTTGGTGACGGTCCCGTTATCCAGAGGGCTGATATCCGTGCTCTCAAGGCCGGCACAAATCCCGCCAGGGTATTTGAAATCATCAAGGAGGTCCGGAAGGTTTCCGAAATCCCGGTCGTGCTCCTCGCATATTATAATTCTGTTTATCACGGTGGGTTAAGGAATTTTTACCAGGAGGCGGCATGTGCCGGTGCAGATGGCATTCTCATTGCTGATATGCCGGTTGAGGAATCCGCTGACGCTGTTTGTGCCGCACATGACTGTGGGATCGACCAGATCTTTATGGTCAGCGAGACGACATCTGCAGATCGCCTTGAAGAGATAACCAGGCGGGCGGGAGGATTTCTCTACCTGGTCTCAAGGCTTGGGGTTACAGGTATAAGGAAAGATCTGTCTCCCGGAATCATGTCCCTGATTTCAGACGTAAGAAACCAGACCACGATGCCCATTGCCGTCGGGTTCGGGATATCGTCTCCTGAACATGTCAGGACTCTTGCAGCCGCAGGTGCGGATGCCGTAATCGTGGGAAGCGCCATTGTTGCCTGTGTTGAAGAACACCTGGGATCGCTTGGCGGAATACAGGATGCCCTCGGGGAATATATCGGCTCTCTGCGGAATGCTACCCTTATTCAAAGATGACAAAATGATTATGGGGGATTTTTTGGGATATCCTGTCCATCCTATTTCATAAATGCCTCGGTGAAAAACCATATTCCAAAGACAATCAGGAAAATGCCACAGAATGCGATAACAATTTGGTAAATCCTGTCGGAGAGGACGGATTTTCCGCGGTGGATGGTGACCGAGACTAAGGTATACCATGAAATATCAGCGCACCAATGGCCTATCATAAATGCAGAGCCAAGAATCAGCCCGCTTTTCAGACCATCAATCACCATCGCACTCCCGATAGAAGCCCACCAGATCCAGAAATACGGATTTGAAACACTCGTTATCACGCCTGAAAGGAATACCCGGGATAATCCTCCCCCGGTGATCCGGCCCCTGCCTGACGAAGTTCCTGAATCTTCTCCCGGTCCATAGGAAAGGACCCCGGAAAGGGTTACTGAGCGTGATTCCCTTATTGTCATTATCCCGAATAACACGAGGACAATACCTCCCAAACCCGCTATCAGCCATGAATATTCACCTGCCAACGACGCGAGACCGATGATGATCAGGATGAATATTCCGAACTCGACAAGGACATGACCAGTTACAATAGCCGGCCCGGCCATCCAGCCATAGCGTAATGAAGAACGGATCGTTGCGATAAGTGTCGGGCCCGGGCTGATGGCACCGGTAAGACCGATCGCGAATGCAACCGTGATAATTTCAGGAAGGGTATACATCAGGACCTGACCTGACAGCTGCCCTGCATGGGTAATTCTGAGTGTTCCAGGGAGATGCAGGAATGATATTGCAGGGATCCGGAAACCGGGAACGTTTGCCGTAAAAAAATTTCTTCAGATTACCAGTCTCCTTTTCATCAGGTTAATGGAGATGACAAACAGGAAAACCGTGACAATAAGGATCCAGATGAGATTGAACAGGAACGCCGCCGGAACGGTGGAGAGTGTAATCCCGCGACAGATATTTACGACCGGGGTCAGGGGTAGTACCACATTTGCAAAGACCTGGAGCCCGGGCGGGAGTATGGATAATGGGAAGAAGGTCCCGGAAAATAATAACATCGGCGTAATAAAGAGGAACGAGGGATAGTTCAGCGCATCGATGCTCGGCGTAACCGAAGTGAAACACATCGCTATGCAGGCGAACAGGAGTCCTCCAAGGAAGGCAAAGGGAATGAGCAGAAACGAGGAAGGCAGGCTGAGTACCCCGAATAAGATGAGCACCGGAAACATGAGAGTGGTGTAAATCACGCTTTTCGTGGCTCCCCAGAGAAGTTCCCCGGCGATAACCTCCTCGATTGATACCGGGGTCGCGATAATTGCGTCGAACGTCTTTCCATAGTACATCCTGACATACGACCCGTACGTACATTCAAAGAATGCCGAATTCATTATTGAGATCGCGACAATGGCCGGGGCGATAAATACGATATATGATATCCCGTTAATCTCGCCGACAAAACCCCCGAGGCCGAATCCCAGGGCAAGAAGATAGAGGAATGGTTCAACGAAGGGCGGTATGAGGTTTACTGTCCATGTTTTACGGAAAACATCGGCATTCCTCAACCAGACCGTCCATGCGTTGCCGGTAACAGACGGAACTGATAACAGGGCGGACTTCATTCCTTGAGTCCCCTCCCCGTCAGTTTAAGGAATACATCCTCGAGCGTTGCAACCCGTGAAAGGACTCTCTTTGCATTGCATCCCGAGAGGAGCCGTGCAGCGACTTCTCTTGGATCGTCGGTGATCACCTGAACCGTATCCCCTGCAAGCTCGTACTTGATATCCATTCCCCGAAGACAGGCAATCACTTCAGGGGAGGATTCCGCTTCGACTATGCCGGATCCTACATGGTCTCTTACGAGGTCGGCCGGCGGCCCTTCTACGAGAATTTTCCCATTGTCCATGATGACGAGGCGGTCACACAGGCGTTCCGCCTCCTCGAGATAGTGGGTGGTAAGGACGATGGTATTACCCTGTGAGCTGAGCAGTTTTAGTTTCTCCCAGATCAGGTGACGGGCCTGGGGATCCAGGCCGATGGTCGGTTCATCGAGAATAAGCAGCTTCGGCTGGTTTACCAGTGCCCTGGCAAGCAGGAGACGGCGTTTCATCCCCCCGGAAAGTTTCTCGATATTGACATCCTTCTTCTCCCCGAGCTGGACGAAATCAAGGAGATCGAGTATCCTCGGTTCTGCAACGTCCCGCGGGATACCGAAATAGCGGGAATACACGAGAAGGTTATCGTACGTCGTGAACTCCGTATCCAGGTTTGTTTCCTGGGGTACAACGCCGATCATGGCCTTGATCTCACGGGGATGAAGGTCCACATCCATGCCAAAAACCTGAAGCGAGCCCGAAGTCTTTGGCGATGCACACATGATCATCCTCATGGTGGTGGTCTTCCCGGCGCCATTGGGGCCGAGAAACCCGTACACTTCGCCGGGGCGCACCGAAAATTCGATGGAATCTACAGCGGTAAACGAGCCGTATTGTTTTTTTAGGTTAACTGCTGCAATGACAGGTTCCATCAGTATCGATACGTATACGTTTGGTGGGCTCGTCGTATATCTCCTCCGGAAACGTCATCCCGAGGCACCAACCACTGTTTAACCGGTATTGCCGGATCAAATAGTCCTTGGAAGCAGCACGAATGTCGTGCTGTCTTCAACCTTTACCGTCAGGCCCGAAACGGTTACGATATAGGTATCCGGGTTAAATCCATCGGTCGGAAATGAAAATGACCATGTATTTGGCCCCCCGGATGGGCCCTGTACGACATGGACCACTCCGGATACACCGGTAAAGAACTGATTGTCGGTTTTGACGGTCGGTCCGAACGATGATGACAGTACCTCGACGAGGAGCGGGTCACCGGCTGCAAGAATCGTGGTGCCATGGACTGAAACAACATCCCCCTCATGATAACCGGCTTTCAGAGGTGCGATTGAAAAAAGGTCCCCTGAAGACGGAATCGTTCCATTTCCACTATCGGTTCCATTAATCGAAGTGTTTGCAGGAGTTATCGCCGGATTTGCGGAAGTTGCGGTGGTTATCGTGACAGGGGGTTGACTGGCGGTCACTGGTATACCGGTACCTGGTTGTGTACGCGATGTATTGTCGGTCGCGGGGACCGTGCATCCTGCAACGAGCAATGCGATACTTATCAGGACTGCCAGGGCAAATTGTTTCATGATCCTCGCTTCTTAACAGCCGGTACTATATATCTTTGGTCTGCCCGGCTCTGAACAGGAGGGAATTATATACCGGATAAATAATAACAATTCCTGATAAATTACATGGAATTCTCAATTGCGTATCTCTATTCTGGTCTGATACTTATTGGAGTGGTAATAAACCTGGCAGCCTGGAGACATGGATTGTCAGGAAGAAAGGCAATGGAAACTGTCCTGTTCTGGTGTCTCCTTGCAGGCGTGGGATTCACCGGCATAAGTGTTTTTATCTGCCAGTTACTCTTTCCCGGGACTTCTCTGGATCCCTCAGGATGGCCTTTTGGGGGACCGTTCCACTGGGGTTCAGGGGCTGTGTGGCTTGCGATCGGACTGGCCGGTATTGCCTGTGCGAAATGGAGGAATGGATTCTGGGGAGCGACAATTTTAATCTCATCGGTTGTCCTCCTTGGGAATGCGGCCGATCAGATCGATAAGGTTTTCCCGGGCAACAACGCGGGAAATGTTATTCCAGGCCCGGTATTCTGGTTTGAACTTGCTCTTCCCATTGTTATGGTGCTCCTGTGGCTTGGCATCCGGGCCGGTCGTCGCAACCGCGATGTGTGGTTAACGCCCGTCGAACGAAGACCATCCTGAACTCCTTATTCCTGATCTGAGCAATTGATAGAATAACCAGCGTTCCCGGACAATCCTTGTTCCCATCGCACCACTTTTTATTTTTCCGGTTTCTATAGTAGGATGTGTCCTTAGCTCCGGGTCTGTATCGCAGGCTCATGGATATCGGTCCGGTACGCCGCCAGAGCCTGATTGTTTTCGGGTCATCGATCGGGGTTACCGTAATCGGGTTTTTTGCGACGATATATATTGCGCACGTGGCAGGAGCGGCAGCTCTCGGGGGTCTTTTTCTCCTTCTCGCCTACATCGGGATTATCGGTCTTTTTACCGACGCGGGGATCAGCGGCGCTGCAATCCAGCGGATCAGTGAGGGAACAGAGCAGGATGAGTATTTTTCAGCCCACGCCGCAATCCGCATGGTCCTCCTCGCGGTCACAATCACCGTGCTTTTTGCAATCCAGCCGGTGTTCGTCGATCTCAACCAGGCAGGCCTTTTTTATTGGTTGATTCTCGCTCTCATTATTTCTGTAGTTGCAGGAATCATTTCAACGGGGGTCTATGGAAGCGGGAAGGTAGGAATCCTTCAGATCGCTGATTTTCTCAATAACGTCGTGCGGATACTGGTTCAGGTACTTGCTGTGTTCATGGGGTATTCAGTGGCAGGTCTTGCCGGAGGAGTCGTCGCCGGGATCACAGCCGGTCTCCTGGTGAACCTGAAGTTTCTGAAACTGCACAATACCAGGTTCGGCTGGAACCATGTCAGGAGCCTTCTTGCCTTCTCAGGCTGGAGTTTTGTCGCCGGCCTTACCGCAACCCTGATGGGATATGCCGATACCCTGTTAATCGGCTATTTTCTTACCAATACCGATGTCGGCCTGTACCGGACGGCATTCCAGCTGACGTCCCTCGCACTCTTTTCCATGATTGCCCTCAGGACGTCTCTTTATCCGAAGATCGTTTCATGGTGGAAAAGGGGAGACGTCTTGTCAGTTGAGATGTCCCTTTCAAAATCATTCAGTTTCTCGCTTGCACTCGCTGTTCCTGCAGCAGCCGGTGCATGGGTCCTCGGCGGACCTCTCCTGTACTACCTGTATGGTTCTCCATTTGCCGCGGCAGGCACGGCAATGGCGATATTATTTGCCGTCCAGATAATCATGGTATTCCTCACCCTCGAGACCATGTGCCTTTCGGCGCTGAACAAGCCAGGAGCAGTTTTTTGGGGTACTGCTATCGGAGCCATAACTACCATTGTCCTTGACGTCCTCCTGATCCCCCTGTATGGGATCAACGGTGCAGCATTCTCGCTGTTTATCGGGACATTGTTCTATGCGATCGCTGCGCACCGCAGCCTGAGTGGTATGATTAGAGTCGCCACCGAACGGCGGACAATTTTTTCTATAATCAGCGCATCGGTGATCATGGCAACAGCAGTTGCCGTCTATTGTTTTTTCGTTCCGCTGACAAGTGTCGTTCTTACAGCCGGGGCCGTCGGTATGGGGATGGTCATTTACGCCGTCCTCCTTTTGGGATTCGATAAAAATATCAGGGATGAAGTGAGGGATCTTGTCAGGAGAATCGGTCTGCCCGGGACCGGCTGATTGGTTGATTATACCTGTTCCTGACCTGTAATCCGGTTTATTACCTCCGGTATCCGTCGTTGACAAGCCTTGTTAACCAGTGGTCGAGAAATTCCACCAGCTCATTCTTTATTGCAAGGTTAACCTTACCTGGTTCAGGATACACGACTTTTCTGCCGTTTGCGTCCTGGTATGTCAGGGGCTCGGCTGATTTTCCGGCGTGATCGACTCTGATTTCCATATCCGGGTCCGGGACCAGGATTCCATCCTCTTCGCGGTTATGGGCAATGGCATAATGATCAGGTCCAAGCCGGTCAATGTATAGCGGCAGAAGCGGGTCATTTTTGATGATATCATACCGGGTCACCGATAATACCCCGATAATTTCAAGCTTATGGTAAATTGAACGGTAAATATCACTCACCAACAACCATCCCCGGTTATCATACTAGTAGCTGATCAAACAACTGGATCATAAATGTTATGATTAGATCTATGCCGGCCCTCCCCCTGCAGTCAAATTCCGGATCCGATGTAAAGGAATGAGACGGATCAGAGGAAAAAAATGATTGAGATTCACGGGGTGTTTCCCGGGGTTATCCGGCCCGGAGCAGGAAAATGGCTGTCAGGCAGAGTAAAACAATCATCGGGGTGAAAATGTGGATGCTGAACGCAGCGATCATTGCCCGTTTCACCCGTTTCATTCCCCTCTGTCTGGCTGTACTTGCCTGTTCATGCCACCTTGCATATAATGTCATGATCTTTGTCTCCTTGCGGTATCGGACCGGTACCCGGTTGTCATTTCCGGGATCCAGTCCTGGAGATCAGTCTTCCCTGCAGGGGATATATTCAGATGATGCCCCCGGGACTGTCTCTTTCTGCCGGTAACAGTCAGGTAACCGGTTTTTTCATAGTACCGTTCCTAAGGTTCCGGTTCTTAACCGGTTCCGGATTTAATCCAACCTGTTAGGCGAACTGTCAAACCGGCGAGGAAGAAAAAGATTAGGATGGCACCTGGAGCGGGAATCGGGGATTTTGTTGGGACCGGGGCCGGGAGCGGGGCCAGGGCAGCTGAAATCAGGGCACTTTGACCCGGACTGAGATTGAAACCCGTGTTGTAATCTTCATATCCGTTCATCCTGATGGCAATCGTATGATGACCCGACGGTACACTCTGGATGGTTACCGGTGTCTGGCCGGAAAAGACGTCGTCAACAAATGCCGATGCACCGGAAGGATACGAGCTGATTTCAAGAGCTGCGAACGGGATGGGAACAGGTCCCGCTGTAAGAACCGCAGTGACTGCGACTGTCTGACCCGCTGCGATCTCGAAGGTTTTTGTGTATACCTGATAGTTGGCCAGTTTAAGAGTCACACCATGCTCTCCCGGAACCATCCCGGTAAAAACAACGGGTCCGTCTGATCGTGTAAGTCCCCTGTATTCATCATCGACGTAAATTCCTGCACCCGGAGGGGAAGAAGAGACGGTGAGAGTTCCGGTCCGGGGTTGGCTGCCCGGGGTCAGGGTAAAGGACAGTATTGTCGTCTGGCCCTGGTCAACGGTTGTTTTACCGGTAATTTCCTGGTAACCGTATAATTTCAGAACCACGGAATGGTCTCCCGAGGCGAGGTTTCCCACCGTTAATGATGTCTTGCCTTTATAGACATCATCAACGTAGAGGTCGGCACCCCCCGGAGAACTGATCACCTGGAGCGTGCCGACGCTCCCGAGAGGAATTAATCCTGCCTCAACAAATGAGGTCTGGCCGGATTCGACGTTGACCTGGGTTGTATACGGGCTGTAGCCGGACAAATACGCCTGGACCATATGCATACCAACGGGGACATTGCCGTATATCCAGGGAGCCATCTGGCCATTCTGGCCGTCGAGACTCACGAGGGCCCCGTTCGGGACGGATGATACACTTACCGAACCCGCCAGTTCCGATGTCTGGAGCGGTGCAAACACCGGTATCGTCTGCCCGGGTTCCGGGTTGAGTGAATAGGATTGCAGCCAGGTGATGTAACCGATCTTTGATATT
>DATKKE010000060.1:0-13019 GCA_035543455.1 Methanoregulaceae archaeon | reverse complement strand
TGGGCAGTAGGTCTTAAATTTGGCGGGCATTTTCATGAGATTTACACCTATTGAAATAGTAACAAATACCAGTATTATTTTCCCGGATTGATATTTAACATTGTGGGATTGCCAACAACATGAAACGTATCATTTTCTGGTAGGGGAAAACTCTGTATCGTATTACATTTTTCAGGATAAAAAGGGATTGATGAAACCTTCCGACCAAACGGCATCCGGATTGCAACCCACGTTCGCCCTGCTCCTGCTGGTTCCCGATGACCGATTTCCTTGATCATCCGGTGCGTGGAAAATCGATAGGCATAACCTGTCGCAGGAGAAAGTGCCGGATCGTTTACAGGATGAGGTGAAGAGCTATTGATATTCCAGGGGATTGAGAGGAGAACGGAAACCCTCTGTTTGTCAAAAACGTGTTCACTTCACAACAGATCCAAGGACAGCTATTGAGAGACTGAGCTGACGGGAGATAGCGGGATTCGTTAAAATTTTATCATTACAGGGATACGGTTCAACTATGTTGTATATACTCAAAAATTCGGTAATTGATTTGATTTTTGCGATTTGGGGTTTTGTTTTTATAATACAGGGGATTATTATTTTCTCTGTCATTCCTGTATTTGGAGGTTTGCTCCTTATTGCAGGCGCGGTTCTGGCTTTAACAGGGGTTATTTCTTACTTGTTGATCAATAAAAAGAAATAACTGATAATCAGGTTGAAACCTGTATTCAAACCCGAATTATGCTTGATCCGGCTTTGAATACGATTATTGTGTGATTCTCTATTGCACAATTAACACGATATTGCGTTCATTCAGGACTTCCGCATTCCTGCGGGGAAGAGTTACCATATCCTCTTTCATAAGGTGGTAAATTCTCCCGTCAACGCCCATGAAAGGCTCCATTGTTTCGAGCACACGTGCAACAACGTATCCCTGTACTGGGACCTGGCCATGTTCGTCCTGCGTGGTCCCGGTCGCAGGTTCATTCTGCCAGGCCTCTTCCTCCCGGCATGGTGTTGCCTGACCGGACGCTACCTGTGCAACAAGCACTTCCCTCGCCTGGGAGATCGCCGATGTCACGGTCTCGAACATTGCTCTCTCCGAAGGAAGCATCTTTTTTATCTCGTCTCTTTCATGGGGGTGACCGTCGATATGGCCTGCAGCAAGTGAGAGGATCTTCTCTGCACGGATCCGGAAGAGGTCCTGCACCGTCTCCCTTATGCTTTCCCTACGCCTGATAAGCACCTGTGCCTGATCGCTAAACGGGTCCTCATTTGCGTATAATTCAGCCGTCACCTCGTCCAATTCCTCCCTGATCGCATCATAAGTATCATGGGGTATGATCGTCAGGTGACCAGTCTCACGTTCTGAAAGGAGAATAGTGCGGAGATTATCGAGGTGCATCCTTAACCTCCCCCTGCAAGATCGGCAACCCCCCGGCAGCAGAGAAACACGGCAAGAGCTTCCGGGACGGTGGAGATGCCCTTTTCCAGGTGATAGGTACACCCGAGAAGGTCCATTGACAGTGGGATGGTGAGGTCGACCTGAATATCACGTGTCCCGAATACCACGGCATCGATGAGCGGGTCGAACTCAGCAAGCTCTCCGGGGGACAGGGGCGTTACCCGGAACCCGCTCCCCCCGTGAAGGGAGGTCGGCAGCCGTATCAGGCGCTTGACATCGGTGGTCACCGGTTCATCGGCAAGGGCTGCACGTTCCTTTAACCGGTTAACCAGCGGACCGTCCTGTAATGCCGAAAGTTCGCTTACAACAGGCCAGATAACACGGTCATTCTGGCTCAACGGTATCCCTTCGGTAAGTTTCCGGGATAGTTCCGGGGCAGCGCCTAGGAATCGCCCGGCCGCAAGTTCCCCGATTCCCGGGAGAGCTTCAAGACCGGCCAATGCTTCCTCCACGGGAAGACCCTGCAACCATGCAAGATAGTCGATCATCGATGATATATAACGGCAACGCCACCCGCGGGGTGAAGATGAGCGGACCCCGCCGAGCATCGCCCCGGGATCGATCCCGGTCCCGCAGACATAGTCGATCAATTCGCGCCTCTCGCTGCTCCCAAAAGAACGGACCGCCGGGTCCCTGATGTGGATATGATATCCTCTCCCGCCTGAGAAAACCACGTCAATGCTTTTGGAGGAAAACCCCAGCTCGTCGGTCAGCATGTCAAGAAGCTTCCCGGTCTCCTCTTTCACCCGTGACAGCATGACTGAATAAGGTCCACGCATGAGGTGATCCGCGTCGAGGTCGAAGATGAGATCTGCGCCGGTCCATTTCTTGGCATCCATCGTGGGCGCCCCGGGCGTCTGGTAGTAGGCACTCGAATAATAGATATGCGAAGGGACGATGGACCTGATATACTCATCGAGTTCCTGGCGACTGCAAAAACCGATATGGCGCCGCATCCGTACCTCTCCTGACGAATCAAACCTGATGAATCCCCACTCCCGCTCTGAAAGCGACGGTGGAGGATTTATCGTCCCTTTCGAGTAATAGGCGGAGAAACACTGCTTGAGGAATTCTACTGTCGATGTCTTCATGAGAGTCTCTTCTGCATGTACGGGCCGTTCAGATGATACCCGAATTTCCGGTAGTATGGCCTGACGCCGATTCCGCTCATTACCGAAACGAAGTCGAAACCACCATCCCGGGCTTTTTCTTCCGCCTGTTCAAGGAGTAGGTTACCCTGGTTTTTGTGCTGGTGCTGGCCTCCCATCGCTTCCTTACCAATCGGAACAACACTCCCGTACACATGGAGCTCGCGCAGCAGGGCACTCCCTGCTAGTTCATCCCGGAAACAGTTCCCCGGATACCTGAGACGTGCGAAACCGATAAGAGAATCTCCTGCTTCGAGCGAGATGAAATGTTCGGTACCCCCTGCGGAATCGTAAACCAGGTCTTTAAGCTCCGGCTCGGAATCCGACGGATGCCTCCCGATCTCGCGGCAACGGATGCACCGACACCTGCCTCCCTGTGCCACGAGCCTGTCGGCCGCGAGCTGCCTGAAATTGCTGTGTTTCGACCCCGCGACGATCAATTTTGCCGGGATATCCCGTTGTATCCGCTGGAGCCTGACATATCCCGGCAGGAGAGATTTCCCATAGGCAATAAGGTCGATCAGGTCCTCTTCATCGTATGGTGCGTAATCCCCGGAATTCCAGAGTGCTTCGATTTCAGAACCGGGGGTGACAAGAGTGGGGTATATCTTAAGAAAATCAGGACGGAGGTCCGGGTTTTCGAACAGGGTATTAAACATCTCCCTGTCTTCCCGGATGCTGCTTCCCGGAAGGTTCGGCATGATATGGAACCCCACTTTCATCCCGGCATCGCGCAGGAGGCGGTTTGCCTCCTTTGTATCATTCACGGTGCACCCCCTGCGGTTGAATGAAAGAATACGGTCGTCAATATGCTGGACGCCAAGTTCGACTTTTGTGACACCGAGATCGAGCATCGTCACAATATGATCATGGCGGCACCAGTCAGGTCGCGTTTCAAACGTGATGGCGACACATCTGACCCTTGCAGACTCATTTTCGGAAAAGATCCCGTCACGGCCCTGCTGTCGGGACTCCCGGGGAACGCCATATTCATTCATCGCCCTGATACATTCCGTGACGAACCATTCCTGGTACTCATAGGGACGGGCGGTAATAGTTCCCCCCATGACAATCAGTTCCGCCTTGTCAACATGATGGCCCAGTGCCTCGAACTGCCCGAGACGGGCGCTAACCTGTGAGTAGGGGTCATAATTATGTTCTCTCGCCCGTAATGCAGCAGGCTCCTCTCCGGTATAACTCTGCGGTGAACGGAACGCATGGTCAGGGCCACCTGGACAGGGAAGGCACTTACCGTGGGGACACGCGGAAGGTGAGGTCATAACTGCAACCGGAGCAACACCCGACAGTGTCCGTGTTGGTTTCACCTGGAGAATAGTCCTGAGATATTCCCGCTCCCATGGCGGTGCCGATGCAAGGATCAGGGAATTTTTCGGAACCGTACGGAGACTGTATTTTTTACAGATATCGATACGGGCGCGGTCTATATCGCGGTCGGTCCTTGATAAGAAAAGGGAGATAATCTCCCTGCAGATTTCTTTCTCATCCATTGCGACTTAATGTCCGGCAGCAACTTTACCCGGGACACTTTCGGCGGCGTATTCCACCATCACGGGTTGCTCCGGTTTCACATACGATACGATCTCGGTTCCGAGGGTGAGAATCGCATCCTTATGACATTTCTTGTTTTTGTGGATATGAACAGGAGAGATTTCAAGCGCAGAATAACGTTCAGTAGGAATTTCATCACCGGTGATGTTTTCGTAGTATTTTTTGACATGAACCATCAGCATGTGTAAATGCAGCAATTCTTCCTTTTGCACACTATCACCTTTCCTCAAAATTTACTTTTTCCGGGAGCAGATATACCTTATTGGTGACCTTTATATCGGGGGTAATGAGTGCCATGGGGGCCCTCTCAGGGCTTGCAATTGGGGATGCAATGGGTGCGCCCTTTGAGGGCGGACCCCCACTTCGTGACCAGGTGCATGAAATGCGGAGTGACGGGCTTCGAAAGCATAAACCAGGACAATATACCGATGATACGTTGCAGGCGATCGCTGTTGCCGAGTCTCTGATAATCTGCAGGGGATTTAATCCTGACGATTTAATCGGACGCCTTGTCGACGGCTATAAGAAATTTCCCGAGTTTTATGGCCCGACTTCAGCATCGGTATTCGAACTGGTCATGTCCGGGGTCCCGGCATACCGTGCCGCAACGATCACCCATATGAAGAACGGTAGCAGCAGAAGCAATGGGAGCGTTATGAGAGGGCCACCTCTCGGTATCTACTATTCTGGCCCGGAACTGCGGGAAATCAGCTTCTGCTGCTCGCGCCTGACCCACGCTGACCCCGTAGCGGGTCAATGTTCCGGTTGGGTAAACCGGATGATCTCCGGAATGTGCCGCGGTGAATCACGAGAACAGGCATATGAGAAGGCATACAGGGAGTGCCCGGAAGGTGAAGTCATGGACATGCTTGGGGATTTCTTTTCATACGATCCCATACCGTCCCTCGATGCGCTCCTCGCCACCCATGCTGCCCTACGGGAGTTCATGGACGGAGGTTCCTTTGCCGAAATAGTCAGTCGCGCGGTAAGTCTGGGAGGAGACTCCGACACTGTCGGTGCCATAGCCGGTGCGCTGGCCGGTTCGTGGACGGGGTTGTCGGAAATCCCCGGAACATGGCTCACTGATCTGAAAGATTCAGGCAGGATTACCGGACTCGGGGCCGTCCTGTGGGATATGTCGCAGAAATAGCGGAAACAAATGATCAACCGGACCTGTATTTCAGACCGGTATCAGGTTTACCACCTGGAGGGTGCGCCCCTTTTCGCATGGTTCCGGGGCACTTCCGGTGATATCCACTACGGTGTACTTCTCGCCTGCTACGATACCTTCCGGGTGACAGAGGTCGTAATTTTTGCAGGTTTCGTTGGTACAGCTGAATTCATACGTAATACGGCTGTTTTTTATGGCCATTTCCGCATTAATCAGGGTTCCTACCGGAGACTCGATCACTTCAACCGTGGATGTCCCGTTCCGGTGGACTGTGCAGTCGTGATGTGCCGGCCTGATGCTGGTAATCCGGTACCGCCTTCCTTCCTTGAGGTTATTGCACGCTTTCCGAAGCGAACAGGCCCCGCATTCCTCAAGGATTCCCTCGTATACAAATTCGAGCCCTGTTCTTGCAAGATCGGTTCCAATCAGGGTGATCTTCGGCTTTGATCCTGAAGCCTGTTTCACTCTCGGTACAGCATTTTTACGAGCTCCCATGCCGATTCCTCCGTCAGTCCCATATCAAGTATGGTAAAGCGTTCCGGACGGATACGTTTTGCCATCAGGAGTGCTTCCACCGCTACGGCGTCGTCTATCCCGATCTCCTTAGGGGTTACCGGGGCTCCGACATGCCGCAGCGAATCCCGGATCGTCTTCCAGTCACCGCCATGGAGGTACATGGCAATAATTGTCCCGATACCGCATGCTTCGCCGTGAAGCGCCTTTCCCGGTGCAAGCCGTTCGAGCGCATGCCCGAACTTATGCTCGCTCCCGCTGCCCGGTCTCGACGAACCGGCGATACTCATCGCAACCCCGGAAGATACGAGCGCACGCGTGACAAACCATGCCGATTGTTCATTATGCGGCTTGATGACATGGGCATTCTTCATCAGGAGCTCGGCGGTCATCTTCGAAAGGGCTACGGCATACTCTGACACGGGTTCTCCCCTGAGGCGATGGGCCAGTTCCCAGTCGAGTATTGCAGTATAATTGGAGATAATATCGGCGCATCCGGCAGCGAGCAGGCGGTGGGGGGCAGAGGCGATAATCCCCGTGTCTGCAATGATCGCGACCGGGGGCTCGGCCTCGAGCGATGCGCTCCCTTCACCGGTCGGTATGGAAGCCCTCGAGGACGCGATGCCGTCATGGGAAGCTGCCGTTGGAATGCTGATGAACGGGAGATCCAGATTAAATGCTGAAATTTTTGCGGTGTCGATCACCCGTCCGCCGCCGACGCCGATAAGAAAATCGACATCCCTGGCCTCATTTTCTGCTTCCCGTATTATTTCAGGACTGATTGTTTCAGCGGTGAACGTCCTGACTGAGTAATCGCCGGCAAGGAGGTTTCTCGCCTGGTCTCCTGCAATATTCCTCGTCCGGCTCCCCCATACGACAAGGACGGAATGACCGAGGTGCAGGTCATCGCATACGGCCGGTAGCTGGGAGAGCACGTCATGGCCGATCACGACGTCGCGTGGGAGTTGCATCCATTTGGATTTTTCAAAAATTTTATTTTTCAGTACTTTTATGCTATCCCCACTCATTCTTATCAGAAATGATTAGGGAATTCATCTACAAATATTACATCGATCCCGTCCGGTACGATCAGCCCTATAATCCCGTGGAAACGGTTACCTACGCGATTATTTTAATTATCGGGATTTACGCCGTGTATCGCTGGCTGAAATACTCGAAAATCTCGGTCGACGACAGGTTCATCCTTGCCACCCTCCCCTATGTGGTTTTTGGCGGAATTACGCGGGTGATACAGGACGCGGGGATGATACACTCCGACTGGCAGTTCCTCCTTACGACACCCCTGATCTATTTTGTGGTCTTCTTTTTTGCGGCCCCGGTACTGGTTATTACAATTGCCTTATTCAGAAAGGGTCTGATAACGGATTACATACCCTGGTATGCCGGGGCAGGGGTGGCAGGATCGGTTATTGTATCAGGGATCCTCGCGTCTTTCGGGTTATCACGAAATATCATTCACCCCGAAGTCCTCCTGACGATTCTTGCACTTGCGGCGATTACAAGCCTTGTCGTATATGCAGTTCTCAAATATGTCTTCAGATGGGGGTATGTTACCGATCCGCTCTACAAAGTATTGATATTCGGACAACTCCTCGATGCAAGTGCGACGAGCTATGGGATAGATATCCACCCCATGAAATATATCGAGCAGCATGTCGTCGGATCGAACCTGATAACACTGACAGGAACCGCTTTTGTATTTTTCCCTCTCAAACTCATCGTTATAATTCCGGGGATATGGGTCCTCGAAAAGTTCCGGAACGAGGGGAGCAGCGACCTCTGGCACCTGATACTCCTCGCGATGATTACGGTCGGCCTTGCTCCCGGAATACGGGATATGGTCAGGATGATGTTCTATGTCTGAAAAAGGCGTCCTGAAGAGTATCATAATTGCATCAGTCATTTTTTTCGCCTGCCTTGTACTGGGTATCCTTCTTACCATGAAAGATCCTTCTATCGGCCAGAACGTTCTCACGTTATTCAAAGATTCCGTCATGGAAGGTATTACCGGGGATCCGCCCATTGTCCTTTGCGCAAAAATATTTCTCAACAACCTGCAGGCCTGCCTGCTGTTATTTCTCGGCGGGGCCTCTTTCGGGGTCGTATCTTTGTTTATACTCTCGACGAACGGACTTATTATCGGTTCAATTATCGAGGTTGTGCGGGAGAAACAGGGTATCTATTTGATCCTTGCAGCAATTGTCCCGCACGGGATTTTTGAGATCCCGTCGTTTATCCTGTCGGGTGCCCTTGGTTTTCTGCTCGCGAAAGTGCTGCTTGACGAATGGAATGGTAAGGGGGATGCAGCTTCCTCGGCTGCGCAGTATGGAAGGTTTTTTGTCGTCTGCATCCTGCCGCTCATCCTCCTGGCAGCTGTTGTCGAGGCCTTTATTACGCCACAAATCATAAATCTGGTGCATTAAGGAGCTTTGATGGAAGAAGAGCGCGGCGCGTTGCCAAAAAAAACCGATTTTTCCGCATGGTATAACGAATTGCTGTGGCAGGCAGAGGTCATGGATGTCCGCTACCCGGTCAAGGGCTTGTACGTGTGGTATCCGCACGGATTTGCCCTGCGGAAACATGTCTATGCCCGTCTTCGCGAATTGATGGACAGGGACCACCAGGAGACATTGTTCCCGCTCCTTATCCCGGAGCAGGAGTTCATGAAAGAGGCCGAGCACATCAAGGGTTTCGAGGATGAGGTATACTGGGTGACCCATGGAGGAAAAGACCGGCTCGATGTCCCGCTCGCCCTTCGTCCGACGAGCGAGACCGCCATATACCCGATGTACGCGCTCTGGGTCCGTTCCCACGCCGATCTTCCTATCAGGCTCTACCAGGTTGTTAATACGTTCAGGTACGAGACAAAGCATACCCGCCCCCTGATCCGCCTCCGCGAGATCACATCGTTTAAGGAAGCACACACGGTCCATGCCACCTGGGAACAGGCAGAGATACAGGTCGAAGAAGCGATACGCCTGTACCAGGAATTCTACGAACGGCTCGGTATCCCGGTTATCGTTTCGCGACGGCCCGACTGGGACAAGTTCCCTGGAGCCGATTACACGATGGCAGTGGACACGATCATGCCGGACGGTAAAACCCTCCAGATCGGGACTGTTCACCATCTGGGCGATCACTTTTCCCAGACATTTAACATCACCTTTGAAGACCCGGAAGGTCTTCAGAGGCATGTCTATCAGACCTGTTACGGGATCTCCGAGCGGTCGATTGCTGCCCTGATCAGCCTGCACGGTGATGACAAGGGTCTCATTCTTCCTCCGGATGTCGCACCGGTCCAGATCGTCATCGTACCGATTACGATCGGGAAACGAAAGGAAGAGGTGACGACAGCGGCAGCGGCCATAGAACAGGAGCTGAAATCTGCAGGGTACCGGGTGAAGATTGACGGCCGGGATCTCCGCCCGGGTGCCAAATATTATTACTGGGAGATGAGGGGTGTTTCGCTGCGTCTGGAGATCGGACCCAGGGATATCGATGCATCACAGGTTACCGTTGTAACACGCACTGACGCACGTTCTGTAATTACCAGAAAAGATCTGATCGCGGGAATTCGTGAGGTAATTTCTGACGAAACCTGCAGGATGAAAGAGCGTGCCGAGGAACATGTGAAATCGCGGCTCATCATTTCGGGGTCCATGGAAGAGGCGAAACATGCGATCGAGCAGGGAATTGCCCTGGTCCAGTGGTGCGAGGAGAAGGGTTGTGCGGATGTTATCGAAGAGGACCTCGGGGCGAGCGTACTTGGCACACGGGCCCGTTCGCCACACCTTAAAGAACAGGAAGGGCCGTGTGTTATCTGTGGAAAGCCAGGTAAGACAACGCTGGTCGGCCGGGCATATTAAGTCGTCCTTTTCCTGTCTTTTTGTGTGCGGGACATCCTTTTTTCGAATTAAAAAGAGGAGTCAATGATTTCCTCATTATTGCAGTCACTCGAAACGGTACTCAAAGCAGAACAGTAAATGCTTTTCGGGACTATTCGATATATTATAATATATTAAAATATAGTATAATATATGTCACAAACCACTACCATTGTTATCCGGAAAGATTTGAAATCCCGGCTTGATGAAGTGAAAATTCATCCGAGGGAAACCTACAATGAGGTAATTGAGCGACTTATTGAATGTTTACAGGATGATGAACCTCTTTCTGCTGATACCCTTAAAGCAATAGAAGAAGGTCTGGAAGACATCAGGAATGGAAGGACAATCCCCATGGATGAGGTCATGAAAGACCTGGGAATTGAATGACGTTTCACATCAGGTTCATCCCACGAGTAAAGAAAGATCTTGCAAACATCCCTGAATCAGATATCAGAATGATCAAGGATGGTCTGAAAAGCCTGTCATTGTCCGAAGATCCCCAGAGGCATATCAAAAAATTAAAAGGACAAAGTATGCCCCTGT
Source organism: Methanoregulaceae archaeon (assembly GCA_035543455.1). Classification (GTDB taxonomy): domain Archaea; phylum Halobacteriota; class Methanomicrobia; order Methanomicrobiales; family Methanospirillaceae; genus CAIKOD01. The sequence goes on along the minus strand of DATKKE010000060.1, from coordinate 2,705 downwards.
ATTCTTTCCGGATCGGTAATTACCGAGTGATCATGCTGATCGAAAGGACATCAATGGTTATTTTCATGGTAGAAATAAGCCAGCGAAAAAATGTTTATCGCAGGTATTAACGCCTGCATCTGCACAGGTACGAAATGCCGAACCCAGGCTGGCTTAAGTCCCCGGACAGAATTTTCCGGCCGCCGATGAAGAAGATCTTCCCGCACCGTGCACATCTCTTGGGTTTTATCATGTCGATGAAGTTCATGGGCAGCTCGAAGTCGAACCTGGTTTTCGGGAGTTCGCCCTCGCTGATATTCGTGCAGCATTCGTCAAGTCCCGCGATGAGCTGCATCACCTGGAGCGGACTTGCACCTAACTCGTCGAACCGTTTGAAAATGAAATAATTGAAGACAAGCCAGGAAAAATCTCCCCGTTCGACATATTCCTCCATCTCGTTTCTCTGTTCCTCGAATTCTTCGAGTATGCAGCCGCAGAGAGGGCATTTTCCCCTGACCAGCTCGTCGAGGAAGACTTCTTCGCTGCAGCCTGGACAGGTGGTATGAGGAGCGAGCATGCGTGTCATGGTAAGGTATCCCGAAGAGTGAGAACAGGTCGTCTCAACAACGTCTCTTCTATTGGTGATGGAGATACTTAAATCTATACGAAGTGGCCATGATTTCGCCAAAAACACCAAACGAAGGCTTATATATGAGCATAACGAGTATGAAAACCTGATCTCCAATGAAAAAGTTCATACCCCGGGATATCCCAGTTTCCGGCATGGAAGTGCAGCAGATGCCCTGTGCCTGCACGATCGCAGGATCGGATCCTTCGGGAGGGGCAGGGATCCAGTCCGATCTGAAGACTTTTACTTCAATTGGTGTATGGGGACTCACGGTCGTGACGGCGGTCACCTCGCAGAATTCGCACACGGTCAAGGAGATCTGGCCAGTCCCCCGGGATGCGGTACGGTTGCAGATCCAGACGCTCATCGAGGACTTTGAGATCCGTGCGTATAAAACAGGCATGTTACCTGATCGCGATTCTGTCGCTGCTGCTGCCTGGGGCATCCCGGAACGTGCGACACTTGTCGTCGACCCGGTCATAATGTCATCGGGTGGACGCCCCCTCATGAACCCGGATGCCCTGGAAGAGCTTAAATCGGTCCTTATTCCCAGGGCAACAATCGTCACGCCGAACCTCGCCGAGGCCGAGGTTCTGGCGGAAACGGGCCAAATCTCCACAATCGAAGAAATGCGGGAAGCGGGCCGGAGAATTCTCGAAACCGGTCCCGAATATGTTCTTGTAAAAGGAGGCCACCTGCCCGGTTGTGATGCGATCGACATCCTGGTTGGGCAGGGACAGGAAATTGTATTAACCGGCCAAAGATTTCCTTTCGATGCGCACGGGACAGGATGTTGTCTTTCTGCGGCAATTACCGCGTACCTGGCACTGGGAAAATCCATTCCTTCTGCCTGCACGTCGGCAAAAACATTCACCAGTCAGGCAATTAATGCCGCCGTAAGAGGAAGCTCTGGCAACTATATCGTTAACCCGTTATTTAGGAAACAATAACAAAAAGACAGATTTATCGTTGTGGGGAAGTAACTCACCATCTGGGTTGAGGGGGCAGATGTCAATGCGGGAACAGATAACGGGCGATAATCCCGGCGGATCTGGGGATGTCTTTTCTGATCAGAAACGCGAAGATGAGGCTTTATTGAAATCCAACCATTTATTGAACACACTTTTCAGCGATACCCGGCATGATATCCTCAACCAGCTGACGATCCTGCTCGGCTACCTTGAGCTTTCAAAGGACATGGTGCTCGATCCAACACTGAAGGAATTTTTAAAACGCGAGGAAGATGCAGCGGAGTCCATCAGGCGCCAGATCAGTTATACCAAGGATCTAAAAGATGTCGGGCTCCGGCCGCCGGAATGGCAGAAGGTGAAAAACGTCGTTGAGCAGGCTGCCGGATATATTGAAGGATTGACGATAAAAATTGAGATTTCGGTCGATCCCACGCTTGAGGTCTATGCCGATCCGCTATTCCGGAAGATTTTCTCAAACCTTTTAGAGAATACCCATATTCATGGTAAAAAAGCCTCATTTGTGCGTATTTCAACGCTGGATTCCGGAAATGGGCTAACTCTTGTCTTCGAGGACGACGGGGAAGGGATTCCGGTTACTGATAAGGAGAGAATTTTCACCCGGCTGTGGCCTGGCAGGCAGGACCTCGGCCTGTACTTTGTGAAAGAGGTGCTGGCCCTGACGGGAATGACTATTTCGGAAAGAGGAGAACCGGGAAAAGGGGCGAGGTTCGAGATAAGGGTGCCGGAAGGGGGACATAGAACGTGAGGAATGGGGCATCTATTCTTCATAACCCGTGAATTGAACCAGAACGCATACAAATCAATGCCGATACACAGAATTTAGGAAAGCAGTGAATTAAAAATATGCAAGCTGGTTGACAACGAAAAAAGGATAGATTGAATTTTGTTTTCCTTTTCGTTCATGATAAACGGATTTATCGGGCTCTCTAATGGCATTCATTATTGCATTACAATATTGTAATGCAATATATCGGTATATAAACTGATTGATTTGAATTTACGGCCTGATTAATCTTAATTTTTAAAAATAACCAAAAATTTATGTCCATTTATCTCTCGAATACTTTTTTATATAAGTAAGTGGAATTTCTTGTCATACACTTTGT
>DATKKE010000059.1:0-31885 GCA_035543455.1 Methanoregulaceae archaeon | reverse complement strand
ACCGTGGCAGCGGGCCCGGAGGGATTTGAACCCCCGACCACCTGGTTAAAAGCCAGGCGCTCTACCTAACTGAGCTACGAACCCACAGGTACTTGCCACACAGCATTATTACAAGGTAAGAAAAGTATATAAACATTCGCAAATAACCTAGTTAATTCAGACAGAGGAAGATTTTACGCGGTTTTTTCACCTGTCCGGTCCCCGCCGCATATCATTGTCCTGGTGATAATCGCGCCCGAAACATAATTTTTTTCTCATTCGCGATTCGCAATCATATTCAAGCCCGGATCCCGGTCTTCAAAAATCCATACAACATCATGGGAACCAGGTAATTGCCTCTCTGCTGACCCTGTTTCCCGATATTGCATCTCTCATTTCAATAACGGTCAAGATTCTCCCGACATGCACCAGGAGAGGATTTTTAACCACAAAGATTAAATAAAATCATGAAAATGGCAGAACTTATCAGCTGGCTCAATAAAAATATCTCCTCTTTTCAGCCTGATGAGAAATTCGCTGCCCAGGCAGCCCGTCATTTAAGCAGGATCGAGAGAAATAAGCTGTTTTCCCCGGAAATTGAACATATGAGGACGGCGGAGGGACGGTGGTACGAAGCAATTATCTATGAGATGTTCCTCGATATCGCCGAAGGGACCGATGAGATACGTGCCGTCGCTCTCAAGGGAGCCGATGCCCCGAAGGGGTTAAGGAGTGTACGACTCGGGCAGAATGGATTTTTCTATTCGCGAAACGGCGATATCACTATCCGTGGGAACGGGCAGGACCTTGCCGAGTTCGACCTCGTGCTCCTCGACAGGAACGGGGGTATAGCGTTTGGCGAGGTCGTCACATCGCCGTCCGATTTAAAAGAATTTGAAAAAGAAGTGGCATATAAAAAGCGATTGCTGGGCTATCTTTTCGGTCAGCAGCATGTCCCGTTCCTCCTGGTTTCGTCCTTCGATATTTCCCATTATTCCGTTGTCAGGCGACTGATGAAATCAAAGGACAATATCAATATCAGGACGATATCGTGCGAACAGATCAAGGGGCTCGTCAAGCACCGGGGTGCAAAATTTTTCCCGGTCACGAAACGGCATAATGATCGCGGCAAGGTTTTCAGGGTGACGGAAATCGATCAGAAAGTAGCCTTCGATTACGAAAAATATCACGATTCAGAGCGGAACAAGGTATTCTCACAGATTTCCGGGAATATTGACATTAAAAATAATGCGCCTGAGGGAACATCTCTTCTCGTCAAGAAAATTCTCTATGGCGGTCTTTACCCATCCGCGGTAAAATCATTGTGCCGGGAACGCGATTTCCTGATCAGGGGAGAAAAATTGGAATTCAATCACCTGATGGATAATTTTTCCAAGGTAATCCTGGCTACAGACCTTCCCGGATATGAACCCCTGGTGTATCTCAGGTCGAAATCGAAGCGTGAATACCTGAAGATGGTCCAGGACAAGGACGGGAATTTTAAATTCGAACGTCGTACACCCCCGAAAGTGGGTTTTTTCCTCTGGCTCGAATCACTGCCACCGACCCTCGGTTCCCGGATCACCCACCAGATCCTTTCGGCATTCTCTCCCGGGAATGGAAACGGAAATGGAAATAATCGGAACCTGCAGGGTCTTCCCGAGGAGACCTGATCTTTTCCCTTATTCCTGGTCTCGCAGTAAGAATACCCCAAAAAACATAACATTTCTTCTTCTCATCCTGCTTAATTATTCTTTTAACGATGCCCCCCTGACCAGGATATGTATAAAAGACCCAAGATGGTTCCCGAAACCTGGTACCAGCCGGGGTTTCACTTCAGATGCTACATCCCACAAGTATAATATCCGTCGTGAGTATAGGTTCGGTCATACCATTGCCTGCCAGAGGTGGTTCATGATGGGGTGGGACTTCATTGCCTGTCTTGTAATCATTTCATGTATCTCGGTTGCTTGTTTTTCTGCCGGTTGCATGGGAGCGACACGGAGTAATCCAAATGATACCGGGCCAGGGAGCAACACGACAATTCCCGGCATGAGTGGTACCGGTAACCAGAGCAGGTACCAGAACCTTGCACTGGGCGAACCCGCCGTTCTCCACAAAGGGAATATGACCTTGTCATTTACGGTGCATGACAAGTCAAGGGACCCGGTCAGGAAATCAGTGTTATTTGAGCTTTCCGTGACGAATACCGGTAATGCACCGGTTGCGGAGTTGTAGTATAAATTATCCAGCCCCTATGCTACCGACCGCAGCGGAACGGTCTACGAAGTTCCGACACATGTTGCACTAAATCGGCCTGGCACCCAATGTGACCAGAAGCGGGGTCGTAGAGATAACGGATGTCCCTGATCAGGCATTACCGGGCCTGACATTCCATTACCGTTTCGGGGAAGATGATAAATCGTGGGTAATAATCCCTGCTTCCATAACCTGAAATTTTTGTAAAATCCTGATATTTTTGGTGAAAACTTAGTATAACCGGCACCGGTGTTAATTCAGTGGGTGCTATTGTTGATGATCTCCTGTTCCGGGACTCAACGCAAATGCTATTATTGATTGATGATAGCCACTTGGAACGTTTGATTTTTCCAGAACACCCTGGGAATTCCAATCCAGTGTTACACTATCGCCTTTTGCTTATCTGCCATCAACATAGCCCAAAAAAGATTTATTTTTCAATTTCGCCCTGTATATCGATAAGTTTGTATTCAGATGTACCAAGACCGATTTCCTCACCGTACGTTACCTGTCGGAAGGCGTCAGTCCCTGCCCGAAGTCCTTTAAATTTGTCTGCTCCTTTCCGGTGATTTCGCGTGAGCAGGGAGCCCGGGATGGCGGCCTGACCGTTGACCAGGTCAAAGCTGGCTGCATCGATTGCAACAGGGTCTTTCGATGCGAGGATACCGATATCAGGCACTATCGGCGCATCGCTCCAGGGAACGCAATCGCAATCCGGGGTGATACGGGTGAGGAAATTCATGCAGCAGAGCCTGCGTTCCTTTCCCTGGATGGCACCGAATGCGTATTCGACGAGCCGTTCCACAAACCGGGGAATTTCTGTCTCCCAGTCGATGTCAATGGCATGCTGGGAGCATACGGTCATGCATTCGAAACAACCGATACACAGTTCGCGGTCGATATGTGATTTTTTCCGCTTCAGGGAAATCGCGGACTTCGGGCAGACTACCGTACATTTCCCGCAACCGATACAGTGTGCTTTTATCACCAGTGGCCTTGCCGAATGCTGCTCCTGCTTACCCCTGGCCGATGCACACCCCATGGCGAGATTTTTTATCGCTCCCCCGAAACCCGCTACCTCATGCCCTTTGAAATGAGAAAGGACCAGCAGGCTGTCCGACGCGACTATGTCCCCCGATATGATCACTTCGGCGAAATGGTTTTTATCGATCGATACAGACCGCGTATTGCCCCCGCTGAGTCCGTCCGCGATGATGAGGGGGGCACCTGCAACGGCATAATCGAACCCGTGCCTGATGGCGGTTTCGATATGGTCGACCGCATTTGACCTGCTTCCGAGGTAAAGCGTGTTTGAATCCGTCAGAAACGGTTTCCCGCCACACTTCCTCACCCGGTCAACGACCTCCCTGACAAATACGGGGTTTATGTAGGAATCATTCCCCATCTCCCCGAAATGAAGTTTTATTGCGGTCAGTGCATTTTTCCCGATACACTCGCCGAATCCGGCTTCATCGAACAGTCGTCCCACTTTTGAAACCGTGCTGTCATACGGGGCCCTTGCCCTCAGGCTGGCAAAATATACCGCAGCTTTTGTCGTGACCAATTCCTCCTGACACACAGATATACCAACAAACCCTTTTAAAGGCTTTCAATCCTTAAGAGCTGCGCAATGCTAAAAGTTTTTTTTATCTTGGAACAATTTTCGGGCCGGAACCCTTAACGGCATTCCCGATCCTGGGCAAAAATGAGGGTCGATCCTGGTTATTCAAACGATCAGCAGAAGGATTTATTCCGGGTAATTAAATTCAATTGAAATCCGGGTTAAAAAATTAGTTTTTTGTCATTGTTATGTTGAGAACTATTGTTCTTCCTGCAGTGACGTTCACGTTTGTCTGGTACGGCTTATAATTAAATGCCCGCAGGATAACGGAATGTATTCCAGGGGCGATATTGCTGAGAGTAATCGGTGAATAACCTTTATTTACCGAATCGAGGAACACCGTGGCCCCCACTGGCCTGGATTTAATGACGATTGTCCCGGTAGTGGCCTGGATCAGGGACATTTTGGCGGTATACGTCTCCGTCTTGCCAGCCACGACCGTAACGTTCGTCATGTTATTGACATAGCCTGTTTTTTGCACTACGATCGCGTGGGTTCCGGGGGAGATGTCATCGAGGGTGCGGTTCGTCGTCCCCTTGCTGACACCGTCCAGGAGGATTGTCGCTCCCGCCGGTATGGAATTAATGGTAATGGATCCGGTCGTCGGGGGGAGCTTCGACATGCTGAAACTGAGGTTTGTGGTCCTGCCCGCCACGACCAGGACAATCGCCTTATAATCTTGGTAACCGGTCTTCTTCAGGATAAGGGCATGGCTCCCGGCCAAGATATTGCTGATGGTCATCGGTGTCGAACCCTTGTTCACCCCATCAAGGGATATCGTCGCCCCCGAAGGAATCGACTTAATGTTCAGGGTCCCGGTTTTCTGACCGGCAACGGTCAGGGTTGCGCTTACTGTTACAGTCTTCCCGGAAATTACGTTGATACTCGTACGGTAGTCGTTATACCCAATTTTCCTCAGGAGTATCGTATGACTTCCCGCCCCGACATTGTCAAGGGTGAGGGGTGTCGTTCCCTTGTTGACATTATCGAGATACACTGTCGCAAGGGAGGGTGTGGAGGTGACTCTGACAGAACCCGGTGCAGGATTAATTTTGGCGAGATCTACATTGACGGTAGACGTTGTATCGCTCATTACCGACACCGTTTCGGTGTAGTCATCGTAGCCTGAAAGGGTCAGGGTAACGATATGATCTCCGGGGATAATATTTTTGAAGGTTGCCGGGGTAAAACCTGCGACGATATCGTCAATAATCACCGTTGCCCCTGACGGTGTCGAATTGACAAACAATGTCCCGTTGGCCGCAGCGGATATCGACGCAAGCGGGACTGATACCGTCGTTGTTTTTCCGCCGGAAATGGCAATATCTGCCGTATAGTCATAGTATCCATCCTTCGAGAGCGAGATCGTATGGCTTCCGGCCAGAATATTCTCCACCGTCACCGGTGTAGTGCCTTTGTTGACGTTATCGAGGACGAGTTTTGCACCGGAAGGCGTCGAGCTGACCTGCAGGGTTCCCAGCAGGGGCGATGACGTGCCGGTGGCAACGACCGGAGTTACGGAAATCAACAACAATGCCAGAATACCTAATACAATCAGGATGTGCCCGTTGAGATTGCGATGTGACTTCATGTTATTCCCTCATTTTATCGTTTGCTGGACCAGGAGAGGGAACCCACCGAAATCCCATTGTTCATGTATGCCCCCACCCAGGCGTGTGGAGATCTGCCAAGTTAACTAGGCGACCCCCACCGACATTTGTTACTATGAAGCCATATATATTAAATTAATATGATAGTAATAGTTCAATAATTGGCTCTGTTGAATTCCTCTTGTTGCTATACTATCTTCATAAATTTTGACAGGAGGGGATTCATCCCCTCCCTGCCCCTCCCATCAGGACAGACTCAGGACAGGGTTTATCGGACGATAAGAGGGAAAGAGTTAACAGAACAGTCCTATCCCGACGGGGGTCACTTGTGACGGTTGTTTGAGGCTTTTTAATATTCGAAAAATACAACAGCAAGAATGTTAAAGAGCGCAATAATTGATACTCTGCCCCCGGCTTTGCGATGTGCCGGATCGGGTGATGCTGAATTTGGGTATGGATCGGTAAGAATCGAAAGAAATCAACAAGAAAAATCCGGGAAAGTATTTTTTTTATCCCAAAAAATCAGATGCGCTTCCCGAGGTGATGGTCGAGCAGGATCAGATCTGCAGGTTTATCGCCGATCATCTTTATTTTTGCGACCACATCGCCAGCGTTCTCCTCCTCTTCCACCTGTTCTTTAACAAACCACTGGAGCATGGCATTGGTCGCCTCATCGTTTTCGCTGACCGCCAGGGTCACCAGGTTGTTGATCAAACCCGTTACTGCCTTTTCATGTGCAGCAACGTGCAAAAATGCATCCAGGGGTGATTTCCATTCCCCTTGCGGCTCTTCGATAGCGGCCATCCTGGCACGCCCTCCGGCCTGGACCAGGTAGCCGTACATTTTTTCAGCATGGGTCGTCTCTTCTCTGACCTGGACCCTGAGCCAGTGTGCAAACCCCCTCATCGGTATCGCCTCGAAATATGCAGACATCGACAGGTAAAGGTACGCTGAATATAATTCCCGGTTAATCTGCCTGTTGAGGGCGGCTTCCATCGTATTACTAATCATAAGGAAAACTCCTCCGCAGGGGAGTACTGGAGCTCTTCTTAATTAAGTGTTTCGAAGATACGGGAGACCACGAACCCGGATTTCGCTGGTGCGAATGCCGAAAAGGGCTTCAGGATATTATACTTTATGGAAACTGGAGAAAATTTTAAATATTTCGGAATGACGCTTCTGTTTATTAGAGGTTTGTGAGGCTAATGGCAGATACTCAAACACGAAAGGCCAGCTTCGGTCTTGATGAAAATATCGCATCATTGCTGTGTTATTTAATCGTCTGGGTAACGGGAATTTTCTTTTACCTGGTCGAAAAGGACAATAAGATGGTAAAATTCCACGCATTACAGTCGGTATACACGTTTCTTCCACTAAATATCATTTACTGGATTGCATGGTATGTATTCTGGTGGAGCGAGATCGCATATGTTATCGCTATACTGATCGGGATTCTCATGTTCATCCTGTGGATCGTCCTCATGATCAAGGCATACCAGGGAGAAAAATTCAAACTTCCTGTTGTCGGCGACCTGGCGGACAATGCAACAAAATAATCGTCCAAAATTTTCGGGAAGATCGTCCCGGGACAGACGGTAAATCCTATTGATTTCCTGAAGATCCCGGGCTTTCTCTCCAATCGATTGAAATGCATAACGTGGCATGACTAACCCTTAAACCATGATTTTCAGATTTGCCCCGATTGGTATTCATCACCCTGGCAGGAATGAAAACCGCGTTACATGAATAGCCCCTCTATGAAGCACGGATTATGAACAGCCTGCCAGAAAAAGCTGGGATATGAATAATCACGGATATAAAGCCTCATTTGAAAAACAGGCGAACAACAGAGTTTTTTAGATCGCCTTCGCAAAAAAAACAGTAATTCTTTATCCTATATATATTTCCCGGGATCCGCATCGAATTTCTTCTTGCAGCCGGGCGCACAGAAATAGTAGGTTTTGCCCTCGTATTCGCTCTTAAATTTGGCTGTTTTTTCGTCGACGGTCATTTTGCATATGGGGTCAATAGCCATCAGTTCACCTCACGTATTCCTTTTTTCACTTCAGGGATATAAGTTTTCAGAAGCAGCGAAAGACTGACCACCGTGACCGAGCTTAAGGCCATGGCAAAAGCCGAAAGTTCAGGGCGGAAAATAATACCGAACGAGGGGTAGAGAACCCCGGCGGCAACCGGGATAAGCGCTGCATTGTAAGCAAATGCCCAGAAAATATTACCCCTGATGCGCCCCATAACTTTTCTCGACAACTGGATTGCAGCGACAGAATCGCCCAGGTCGTCTTTAATAAGCACAATATCGCCGGTCTCTATTGCAATATCGGTACCGCTCCCGATCGCGATCCCGACATCTGCCTGGGCCAGCGCAGGTGCATCGTTGATACCGTCCCCGACGAATGCAACAGTTTCACCCTTCTCCTGCAATGCCTTGACTGCCAGGGCCTTTCCCCCGGGCAGGACTCCCGCAATCACGTCATCTATCCCCGCCTGCCGGGCGATCGCCCGTGCGGTCCGCGGGTTATCCCCGGTAATCATAATAACCCTGATTCCCATCGATTTCAGGCTGCTGATTGCATTTCCCGAAGTTTTCTTCAGTGTGTCGGCTATTGCGATCACCCCGGCAATATGGTCGCCGACTGCAATGAGGACCGATGTTTTTCCCGCTTCCTCAAGATCCGCGATACTGGATTCAAGTTCCTGTCCGACCACGACCCCACGCCCGGCCATCAGAACACGGTTTCCGACCGCGACCTCTTCCCCAAGAACATCGGCAATAACGCCTTTGCCCCCGGATGCCTGGAAATGTGAGGCTGATTCGGCTGCTATTCCTTTACCTTCCGCATACTGGGTAACGGCTCTTGCAAGAGGGTGCTCTGAATTTTTCTCGACAGCGAGGGCGATGGTAAGAAGCGTAGTTTCCGGGATCCCAACCGGAATAACATCAGTAACTTCAGGTCTGCCACGGGTAAGTGTCCCGGTTTTATCGAAAACGACCGTTGTAATTTTCTCGGCCACCTCAAGTGCTTCCCCGTTTTTTATGAGAATGCCAAGCTCGGCCCCCCGTCCTACACCCACGGTGACGGCAGTCGGTGTTGCAAGCCCGAGGGCACACGGACATGCAACCACGAGGACGGAAATAAGCGCCGTCAGGGCGAACAGGAGGCTGGATCCGGCGATAAAATACCAGCCGATAAACGCTGCCAGTGCGATAACCAGGACAACCGGAATAAAGTACGTGACGGCAGTATCGGCAATTTTCTGCACCGGTGGCTTCGACCCCTGTGCATCCTCGACGAGCTTGATGATCTGGGCGAGGACCGTATCTTTCCCGACCTTCAAAGCTTTTACCGACAATACGCCGTTCTGGTTGATCGTACCCCCGACTACCCTGCTGCCCGCTGTTTTGAAGGGAGGGACCGGTTCACCGGTAATCATGGATTCATCGACATAACTCTCACCGGCGACGACTTCCCCGTCCACAGCAACGTTCTCCCCGGGCCTTACCCTGACAACGTCGCCGACGACAATGTCCTCGACCGGGACCTCTGTTTCCCGGCCTTCCCTGATGATCGCTGCAGTTTTTGGCCGCAGACCCGCAAGTTTCCTTATCGCATCGGAAGTTCTCACCTTTGCCCGTGCTTCAAGATAGCGCCCGAGAATCAGGAATGAAGAAAGCATGATCGCGGCGTCGTAGAACATGAATTCCGGTGTCAGAACGAGATTAAATGTCCCTAAGACACTCGATACATAGGCCACACCAATCCCCATCGCATACATGACATCCATGTTGAGCGTCCGGTTGCGGAGAGCCATGCGGGCTGCCTTAAAAATCGGGTAGGAGATGAAAATGAACACCGGTGTCGCTATGACAAACATCGCGTAGGCCATTGTCTGCAGGTAAGCCATGGGGACGACAAACATGGCGATCAACAGGGGTATGCTTACTAAAAACCCGATGCTGAACCGCAGGAATTTATCGTGCAGGTCCTTTTCCCGTGCCTTTCTCTCCGTATCCCCGCTAACATCGTCTGCAAGTCCCAGGTATTGGTATCCGGCGTCTTCGATTGCCGATTTCATATCGTCAATACCTGAGATGGACGGATTATAGGTGACATATGCCTTTTCGGTGGCAAGGTTCACCGATGCAGAAACGACCCCGGGTAATGCCCGTAATGCAAATTCAATAGTCTGGACACATGTCGCACAGACCATACCTCCAACTTTTAAAACGACTTCTTTATTTATTACGTCATATCCTGCGTCCCTGACGGCATTTTCCAGATCGGAGAGGTTCACTTTTGAGGGGTCGAACTCCACATGTGCCGTATCTGTTCCAAAATTCACCGAGGCACTGGATACCTCCGCAACTTTTGCGAGGGATTCTTCGATGTTAATCGCACATGTAGCGCATTCCATCCCTGAAATCTTCAATTCCGCCTTTTTCTTCGGATCGTCGGGCATGTCATAGGATGTAGAACATATCAGTTATATAAACTCCTCGCCGTTTGGTACGGGTCGTCCGGGTGCGAATTACCATCGCGGTACCCGGAGGTCCCTGAAAATCTGGATAAGGCAGATATACTAAGAGATTCTTCAATGGTCTATCGGTTGATCAGGAGATTGTTGTATGAGAACATGGAAATGCAGGGTCTGCGGGTATGTCTATGACGAGGAGAAAGGAGAACCGGAAACAGGGACTCTCCCAGGCACCCCTTTTGAACGTCTGCCTGACGACTGGCGGTGTCCGGTCTGCCAGGCGGGCAAGGATGCATTCGAACTGGTCCTTGATGAGGAAATCCATAAAAATGCATCGACCACCGTCTCAGATGTCATAATCACGGTGCTGGAAAACTGGGGAGTGAAGGTTGCATTTGCCCTGCCTGGCACCTCCTCCCTCGGTATAATCGATGCCCTTCGTAAATCAACAAAAATACGGCTGATAATGGTAAGGCACGAAGAAAATGCCGCCATGGCAGCATCGGCTTATAACAAGCTTACCAGAGGTATTGCAGCATGCGTCACCATCGCAGGACCGGGGGCAACAAACCTGTCAACCGGCTTGTACGATGCAAAAGAAGACAACGCCTCGCTCATATCGATCAATGGCCAGGTGGAGATGCAATACTCAGGGCCGGGCGGGTTCCAGGAAATTGACCAGGACGCATTTTTCAGGCCGATCACCGTCTGGAATAATACCATATACGACAAGACCATGACCGTCCAGCTCATGACATCGGCATTGAGGTATGCGATTGTCCGCCGGGGGGTCTCTCAGATCTCTGTGCCGAATGACATCCAGAAGGAGCCTCTCAACGCCACATACTGTACTGCCGAAAGCTGTGTGACCAATTTTAATATCCAGTCGGATAGCAGGGATCTCGATGACGCTGCAAACCTGATCAATTCCGCAAAAAAGCCGGTAATTATTGCGGGCTGGGGTGCCTATCACGTCCCATCCGAGGTTCTTGCCATTGCAGAAACGATCAGGGCGCCCATCCTGACTACATTCCGTGCGAAAGGAATAATCCCCGACGACAATCCCTGGCTTATGGGGATCCTCGGGACGGTGGGATCTCTCCAGGCGAGAGACCTCGCACGTGATGCCGACCTTCTGATTACGTTTGGTGTCGGGTTCTCCAAAATGACAGCGGTCCCGTATGACAAACCGCTCGTCCAGGTGGATATTGACCCGGTTAAGCTTGGCAAACACCCCTTTTCCGTCGCCCTGTGGGGGAATTGTGGCCTTGTTTTGCCGGAATTAAAAAAACGCCTCAAAGACAGGCCTGATGATTTGGTCCTGCCAAAAATTGCAGCGCTGAAACAGGAATGGGATACCCAACGCGATCACGAGGCAAATCCCAATTCGGTTCCGATCCGTCCCCCCTATATCATGAAGGTACTTTCCGAAACGATTCCAGAGGATGCAGTTGTCACCATCGATGTGGGTGAAAACGGCTGGTGGTTCGGGAGAAATTTCCGGATGAAACGGCAACGCATGGTGATGTCCGGATACCTGGCGACGATGGGGTTCGGATTCCCCGCAGCCATAGCCGCGAAAGTTGCCTTTCCTGAAAAAACCGTTGTCTGCATTACCGGTGACGGGGGATTTTCAATGGCAATGGCAGATTTCATGACCGCGGTGAAATACAACCTGCCCATAATAGTTGTGATTCTGAACAACCGCCAGCTTGGGATGATCCAGGTCGAACAGATGATGGAAAATTATCCTAATTTTGGAACAAACCTCGTTAATACCGATTTCGCCGCATATGCAGAAAATTCCGGTGGCGTAGGCATTAAGGTAACCCGTCCCGGGGACCTCGGGGATGCCGTTCTGAAAGCGATAGAACGCGATCGCCCCGTCATTATTGATATAGATACCGATCCAAAGAGGTTCTGAAAGGAGAGAATTTTTTTCCTTGTCCCGATCCTTCAATAACAAGGGATATTAAACGACAAAAAAGGCTTTTATTGAAGGACCAGCCGGTAGTTCGAAAATAACAACAGCCCCACGAAACCGGTGAGCATGATTAAAACAACTACGATTGCCTTTCCGCCCTTTGACAGCCCCCGGGCCATCAGGTATGCGAGGATTATGGCGAAGACCGGGATGAGGAACGTCATTCCAATATAGACGAACAGGGGGACAATACCCTGTCCATAATTTCTGACATGGTAGATGAAATCGATAATTCCATTGAGAATATTAAAAACCGCATACGATCCTAAAATTACCGAACAGAGCCCAAGGAGCCCCGATAAAATCATGCCCATTGTGGTACATGAAATTCAGACGTTTTGTATATATAATCTGCTATCCCGTCAATAATAGCCGGTATTAATCCGGCATTCCATTGGTAATTTTAAAAAAAAGCCGAATTTGCATTGCGATAAACAAACTCCGCCTTCATCCAGGAACATTCTTTTCCTGCCTGACCTTCCAGTGGAGCAGGATACCTTCATCGAGAGGCGCTGAGCTGATAAGATCCATCTTCGTGAATTGCATTTCCCTGAGGAAGCCCGGACCGTCAGCGGGCGTCGGTGATCCTTCCCCACCGATGATAATATTCCCGACAAACTGGTACACCTCGTCCACCAGCCGGTTTTCGAAGAATGACCACAGGAGTGTCCCTCCTCCTTCGACCATCAGCGAATTTACCCCCTTTCGGGAGAGCTCGCTAAGTAATCCTGCCAGATCAACCATATCGTCGCCGCTAACAATGACTTCTGCAAAGGAACCTAACCGTTCTATCACCTCAGGACCAGCGGACCTTGAACATCCGATAATGCGCCTCCCCGGTCCTTTATGGAGAACCGATGCGTCAGCCGGGATTTTCCCCCTGCTGTCGACAACAACCCTGATCGGATTTTCATCCTTCCCAAGGCTTCTTCTCCATGACCTGAGGTCTTCGGATTTGACCGTAAGAGATGGGTCATCGGCAAGGACGGTCCCTATACCCACCATTATTGCGTCCTTTTGAGCTTTGAGCTGATCGACGCGAAGAAAGTCTGCAGGCCCGGATATTTTTACCTGGCGCCTCTGCGCCGTGGACAACTTGCCGTCGGCACTCATGGCAAAATTCACGGTAACATACGGGCGCATACATATCGGTTCGGCATGTTCCTATTAGTTAGTTGTTACCCGGAATCTGCCCGGAAGTATAATCAACAGGGAAACATGGTGCCGGGACAATAAAAAAAATGAACCTGTTATTCTCACCGGGACCGGATCACCTTTCTCAATTCAAGTACCCAGATCAGGAGCGACACAACTACTGCCACGACTGCTACCATAAGGGGGGGGAGGGGCGAGAGCATGAAGGCCTTGTTTAATAGCGGAATGTAAATTCCGGCCAGTAAAAATATGACCGCACAAAGTGCCCAGATGTTGATCACGCGGTTTTCGAACAGGTGGTGGGGAATGAGGAGCTCCTTCTCAGACCTCGATGTGTAAGCGAGGGCGATATGCCCGAAGATCCACGCAGTGAACGCATAGGTCTGCATCGTTACCGTATCGAGCCCGTAAACACCGGCAATGAGATAGACTGCCATCACGGCGGTAAAGAGGAATGCTCCCCGTATCATGATATCCCTCACCATCTGCCTGTCAAAAATTGGTTTTTTGGGATCTCCCGGCGGCCGCGTATAGATATTCCGTTCCGGCGGTTCGCTGACAAATCCTGCCGATGCACCAAGGTCCATGAAGAGCTCGAGCAGGATTATCTGTATCGGGGCGAAGGGAAGTCCGATCCCAAAGAGTACGGGAAGAAGAAAGATGGCAATCAGTGCTGTTTTTATCGACAGGTAATACTTAATTCCCTTTTGCAGGTTATCGAAGAATTTTCGTCCTTCAAAAATTCCCTGGGTAATCGTGATATAATTATCATCGGCGAGAACTACTCCTGCCGCATCCCGGGCAACATCGGTACCCCGGATACCCATGGCAATACCGATATCTGCTGCCCGGAGCGCGAGGGTGTCGTTAATCCCGTCACCGGTGACAGCAACAACATCCCCGTTCCCCTGGAGGGCCTTCACGATCCGGTATTTGTGTTCAGGTGTGGTGCGGGCGAATACATTGGTATTCCTGACTGTTTCGGAAAGATCGGAGTCTGACATCGTGTCAAGATCTTCACCGGTCATTACTCTCCCGTCCAGGTCGATAATCCCGACTGAACGGGCTATCGCTCCTGCAGTCAGAGGATGGTCGCCGGTGACCATAATTGTCCTTATCCCGGCTGCACGGGCCCGTTCGATAGTTGCCCTGACACCGGCCCGGGGCGGGTCTTCAAACGAAATGATTCCGCCGAAGAGAAGGTTTGCCTCCTTGGGCAAGACACCATTAACCGGCTCGCCTGGCATGACGTGCCGCGAAGAGACTGCAATAACCCTCCTGCCGTTTGCGGTCTCGGATTTGAGTTGATCAATGATATCTGCGGGCAGATCTGTGCACGCCCGGAAGACCTCCTCAGGAGCCCCGTTCAGGTAGAGCATAAAACCTTCCGGGGTATCTCTGACGATCGCCCTTGTCTTTTTGCCATCCCCAAAATCTCTTTCGCTGACAGGAGGAGTGTTATTTCCAGTAATACCCAGCTCTCCGGCTCTCACCTGGATGGCGCGATCGAGGGGGGATGTCGGGAATTCCGGAAGACTTGCATACGCAATTTTGAGGATCTCCACCTCATTTCCAGGATAGAGACGGGCAATCTTCATCTTGTTTTCAGTAATGGTTCCAGTTTTGTCCGTAACGATAACCGTTGCATTTCCAAGAGTTTCGGCCGCTTTCAGTTTTTTGACGAGAAATTTCTTCCTGGAAAGCTGGTATGCACCAATCCCCAGCACCATGGTTATAATAATCGGGAGCTCTTCGGGAATCGTTGCGAAGGACAATGAAAGCCCGGTCAGGATCATGGTGCGGATATCCTGACCGCGGATGATGCCGATCAGGGTAATCGCAACAGAAAAGAATACTGCGATATATACCAGCTTACCCGCCAGGTCTTTCATCGCGAGTTGCAGGGCGGTTTTTGGGGGGCGGATCTCCTCGGCTGTCGCTGCAATCTGACCGAGACGGGTCTTCCTGCCGGTAATAAGGACTCTCGCCGTTCCCTCCCCGGATACGATGCTTGTTCCCGCATACAGCGGATCGGAAGATTTCTTTTCAACAGGAAACGACTCCCCGGTAAGAGCGGATTCGTCGCACTGCAGGTTCGTGGAACGCATAACCTCCGAATCGGCGGCAATTTTCGTACCGGTGACAAGGACAAGCAGATCTCCCGGGACGACCTCCCGCGAATCAACCGTTACGATCCGGCCATCCCTGATAACCCGTGATCCCGGGGCAGCGATCAGTTCAAGGGCTGCAATCGCGTTTTTAGCCCTGTATTCGTTATATACCTCCGCAATGACGAGCAGGGCAATAATAACAAAAATTGTGACGGCGTCAAAGAGCCCACCCCAGATACTATAAACGACCCCGACAAAAAGGAGGAGCAGGATCATCGGTTCGGTTACTTCATGGCGGGCAATCTCAAGGAAACTGATTTTTTTGCGTCGGAAGATCTCATTGGGCCCGACGTTTGATAAAATTTCGCGTGCTTCCCGGGCACTTAATCCGTATTCTTCAGTTTTATCCATTTAATTCCCCTGGATTTTATAGTTATATCGCATCCCGCCCATTCTGAAATAAACATCCAGCAGGAAAGTAGGTTATAGGGTGATAAAATTTCTCCCATTTCATATCGTGACGGAGAGATCTATCCGCCTGGTACAGGGGAAAGGCATGATAAAGAACAGGCAAGAAATTCAAGTGAGAGATCTAAAACCGGGAAAAATTGACTCATGGTCGGATTTATTCCTTTTCCCGCCGTACAACAAATATAATTGAAGCTATACCTATTGCCAAAACCAGGATCCAAGGAGTTAACGGTGATTTTGTTGGTTCTGCCGAATTTTGGACGGTCCCGACAGGACTGGTTACAACAGGGGTTTTTTCTGCAGTCTTTGTGATATTCGATATAACGGGCATCTCAAGGGGTACCATGATCCCGTTAATTTCTATCGTCGACCCCGCCGCGACTGCTACCTGCTGGCTGAATGGTTTGTATCCCCTGCTCATCAGTTGCACCGCGTAGGTGCCCGGAGGGATGTCAAGGTTTTGAGGGGTCAACCCATACAACTGGTTGTTGAGGTATACCTCAGCCCGGACCGGTGTGCTGTTTATAAGGACTTTTCCGGTAGTGACGAGAGGGCCCCCGCCATAGGTGAGTGCGATTGTCGTACTCCCATAAGTCTGTCCACCGAGATCTGCCTTGTTAACCGGTGTTTTCACTGCATACACGGTGTAGATCCCTTCTTTCAGCTCGAAACCCTGCCTGGCGGTATTCCAGATGAAGGACCAATGGTCACTGGATGCATCCACCATGGAAAACGTATCAGGCATGCCGGTGACAGAAGGGACCTGCATCCTGCCCGGGTTGACGCCATCCTGGGGCAGGCCAGGCCCGGTGACAAACAGGTAGATCCAATCGGTCCCGACCGATGTACCTGACAGGGGGATTTTGTCCCCGATCGCCGCGGTAATATCTGCTGCATTCGAAGGGCACGCGATACAAATCCCGAGCATTATAACCAAGGGAAGCCATCGATACGGTCGATCACTGGTTACCATAACATCCTCCAGTTATCGGGCTACCTGATATAGATTTTCAAGACGACCGAAGGGATCGATACAATCCGGAACGGTGTAGCATAACGACCGCAAGTCCGGAAAGAGAAGAATATTCCTGCCTCGCCCTGTCCGACCGGTCTCCGGGTCACCTGCTGACCAATGGTCCGACTTCCCGGGCCCTGATGATACGGATCCCGATGTTTGCCATATCGCTGAGGTTCGCCTGATGGACCTCGGCAGTTTTCGCAGCGATTGCGTCCTCTACGAGAAATGTCTGGTAATTGTGGGCTGCAGCATCGAATGCGGACGTCCTGATGCAGTTCGGAGTCTGGATTCCCGTAATAAGGATGGTATCCGTGCCAAGAGAGCGGAGGATCAGGTCGAGATCAGTGTTCATGAATGCACTCATACGGTTTTTTCTTATGATATATTCACCCGGGAGTGG
The DNA here is from genome assembly GCA_035543455.1 of Methanoregulaceae archaeon. Taxonomy (GTDB): domain Archaea; phylum Halobacteriota; class Methanomicrobia; order Methanomicrobiales; family Methanospirillaceae; genus CAIKOD01. The sequence continues at coordinate 14,783 of DATKKE010000059.1, read as the reverse complement.
AGCGAGTTCCGTAATGATTTCGGACCCTGCCGATCCTTCGACAACGAACGGCGTCTGGCTGAAGAGATCTCTCCTGAACAGTTCGACATCGGATCCATCCTCCCGGTGGACTCTAACGACGTGGAAGACCGGGTATTTGTGATGCCGGAAAATTTCCAGGACTTTCTGGACATTTGGTATAATGCTCCTGGCACCCTGCATCTGCATTGGGGCGCCATCGAGCAGAAAATCGTTCTGCATATCAATAACAAGAAGTGCCGGCCGGCTCATGATATTCTCCTCATATACCTCGTACTATCCTTCCCCCCAAAACTACTAGAACCTGACTACTTAAAAGCAGGCGAAGAGCCGGATATTCTTCGGGAATGAAACCTATTCTCTCATGATCTGTTGTGTTCTGACATATCAGTCTCCGGACGGATTACGGTACGATCTTAAATCTGTCAGCCATCTCGAGATGAAGTGCAGCAAGCCCTTTGAACCTGCCCCACCCTTCGGCGAAAAAATTGCCGCACTCAGATGAAAATTGTAAGGCGGCTTCGGTACCAGTTCGATCAAGGTCATGAGATCCAATCTTCCCGTTTCGATCCCTGACAATTTCAAGTCTTCATGGTATATTCGTCTGGACGCAGTCCACATCATGGATGATTCCGACTCCTTTTAGTGATTTTAATAAAAAATCAAACCTGGAAAATTCAGGAATAAATAAACGGAAGACAGGGACAGGATATCCGGCAGATCCTGTCCTTACCATGGTACACGGTGCAAATTTGTGTTCGATCACCTGAATCGTCTCCACACGGGAAAATGCCGTCCCGGAACGGAACTATCCGGGATATATCCGGCAGCAATCGAAAAGGTACTGCAGTAACCCCCTGAGAAAAATTGAAATTGTTCTGCTTATCCAGGTTACCGTTTCCAGACTTCCACTGATGTCATTCCTTCCGCAATATATTCGATTTCACTGGGGATGAACTTCAGGATTACATAATCGGGGTTATCAACGGTCTTGAAGTACTTTTCAAACATGGGGTTCCAGTATTTCTTCTTGGTGATCAAGTCTTCGTGAATCTCTCCCTTTCCCTTCATCACGACATAAGGGTCTGAGAATTCCTTTCCCGACCAGATCGAAACCGATGCATCGGGGTTTTTTTTCAGGTGGGCTACTTTGCGGGTAGTCTTCATGGTACCACCGACAAAAGTCATATCGTCGAAGCCATTGAGCACCATAAACCGAACAGCGGGTTTTCCGTTATCAACTGTCGCAATGGCCGCCACATGCGGGCCTGCAGTCACTGCCAGGATCTTTTCCTTCAGAGCCATGTGGAGTGATTACTGGCACAGGAGGTATATAATAGATCTGGTCGACCGGTTTCGATCATGAGGTACAATTCAGGAAAGACAGGTAATGGATGACGGAGACCCGGATAGCCCTACCCGGAGTCGATTATGTTTTTCTCGAGCTGCCCATCGTAATAGACCATCACGGTCATTGGCCTGCCCTTCATATGCTGCCTCATGCGGTCGTCATAAACCTTCTGCACGTGTCTGAGGCTGTGCTGCGTAAAATAGTCCCTGATATATTCAAGAAACCGGATCTCCTGCGACAGGAAAGCATCTTCATATTCCTTGGTCTGCCGTGCGGCCGACAGGCATTCTTCATCAGGGATATCCTCATGGTACGTGCCGTGCATATCGAGTCCGGATATCTGGCGCCAGTCTATGTTACCGTCTTCATCGGACTCGCGGTGGAGCATGTAAGGGTAAATACGACATATGGAAAACCTCCGGTCATAGATCCCGCACCTGCCGTCCCGGAGGAACCAGCAGGATCCTTCAGGGCCGTTTTTTGCACGCAAGGCATACCCGGAAACATAAAATATGCCATTCTGATCGCAGAATTCCGGATCCGGGGCAGGTTCAACAGCTGCGGGATCGATTTCCCGCACTGCTGCCACGTCCCGGTCGAGCAGGAAAACATGGCCGTTGAATGCCCTCGTACAGCACCTGGCGCAGCCATCGCACCGGAACCCGATTTCTTTGATAATACCGGCCAGCCTCTCTGCAGGATATTCGAAGAGACTATTCCGTTCCCGTATTAACGCGGCGATCCTGTAGGAAATCGGGACGAGCGAGATCGTTTTCACCCCTTTCTCTAGAATAACATCCCGGCACCCCGTGTTAATGGTTTGGTTCAAGGAAGCGGGGTCGGGACAGGATAAAAAAGATAGTAATGAATCTTCATTAAAAAACCGATTTAATTATTGCATGAAAATAGCGATACATTTGTTTCCGGACATGCCGGCGATATGAGGCCTGACAAATTGGAGAATTTCCCGGGAGTTCATTATTGACGGACCCGGCATGGTTTGATTTCACGGTCCCGGTTTAATGCTAAAATTGAGCCGGTTCGAAACCGGATCTTGTTTGAATCTTCTCTGGTTTTCAATAAAGCCAGTCTTTCATAATTTTAATTGCACAAAACTCACCGCACATCGTACATGATTCATCCCCGTCAGCGAGCTCCCGTGCCCGTGACGGATCCATTGCACACTGTATCTGCCCTTCCCGATCAAGCGCAGCCCGCATTACCGCAACGTTTTTGTCTTTTCCCACACTTTTGTATTTAACCGTGTCACCGATATGTGCGGCGATCCGGAAAGCAATGAGTCCTTCTTTTACCGAATCAGGACCGGGAATCCCCAGATGTTCGGCGGGTGTTATATAACAGAGGTAATCCGCTCCTGCAGCGCTCGCGATACTCGCCCCCGCACACCCGGCGATATGATCGTATCCTACGGCGATATCCACCGGAAGCGGTCCGGCAACAAAGAGAGGATAGTCTGACTGCCGCTTGTAATACCGGATATAAGAAGCGATCCGATCGCTCCGGATGTGCCCCCCGGCCCCTTCGATTATCACCTGAACTCCCTCTTTATGGGCACGATGCGCAAGCATGGTATTCTGACGTATCTCTTCAAACTGTGCTTTATCACGACCATCAAGGATACATCCGCTTCGTGCGGTATTACCCAGCGATAGTACGATATCATGCCTTTTACAGATGGAAAGCACTTCGTCGAAAAGTTCAATGAAGGGATTTTCGCACCCGTTCATCAGCATGAAGGCACTCGTGATCGAACCGCCTTTTGAAACAACCCCCAGAATGCGCTTTTTCCTGCGAAAATCCTGTAGCATTGCGCGACTGACACAGTGGATCACGCAGGAACTGATGCCCTGAGCGGCCTGCCTTTCAAGTGTGCCGAGGATGTCCCTGGCAGTTATCTCCTTCAGGCCGGTTTCCGCAACAGCCTGATAAACCGGCACGGTGGTTATCGGGAGTGTCGTAACGCTCATGATTGAAGCCCTGATCGCATCGATATCCCCGCCCATGGATAGATCGCTGATCGTATCGGCTCCGTATTGTTCGGCAATCCTTGCCTTGGCGATCTCGTCCCCGGCGCAGACTTTGCTGGTCGATGTCCCGATATTGGCATTGATTTTGGTGCTAAGTCCTTTCCCAATGCCGGTGAAACGTCCCCCCCGCTGCATAATTACTGCACTTCCAACGGCTACCCTCGCCCCCAGGACCTTTTCATCAAGTCCTTCTGCCTCCGCGACCTGTTTTACCGGTCTTGGAATCATTCCAAGCCGTGTCTGCTCAATGAGGGTATGCATCGTGATAGTTACTCCTGCCCAATTATCCGATCTACCTGTGCTTTCTGAACTAAAAATCGCAATGAACCGATATGATTTCCCAGGGGTAGGGATCCTGTTGGGGGACTTACCATATCGACCTTGACATTGGAGAGACCACATAACCGGATGCCAGTCAGGGCGAATCCGGGGGTAAACCCGCCGGAAAAAAAGTGATAGTCAATACCCTGTTTCCACGGTCAGGGTTGTGTTGATATCGAGATACTGGTCGCCCGCCCTTGTGTATCGCGGCCAGGTAAAATTCATCCTGCCGTTGGGATTGCCTGTTTTTGCAAAACTGGTCCACAGGTCCACGACATTGTCGGTGACGGCGGGATCCACGCCCAACTGCGGCCCGGCTCCGAACAATAAGAACGTCTCGCTGCCATGGAATGCCCCCATGTTCAGACTAGGGATATTATAGGAATACCGGTAAAGATACGTGCCTGGGTTCAGATCGGCCATCGATCCGGCCGCAAACTTCGCGGAATCCGCAAAGTCATAACGGGTCATTATCTGGGACAGCCTGAGCTGGACCTCCTGGGTTGAATTGGCAGGATATTGTGCGAGAACCACATCTGCATCTTTCCCGAAATAGTTCCTGATAAATGTCACGTACTCCGGAACGGTCATATTTGCATCCGCAGCCAGTACTTCCCCGTCATCGGCATTCGTCCCGATGAAAAAGGGAACCGGGTTTTCCTGGTGCCGGAGGAAAAGGTTGTCCAGGGAGTCGGGAAGCACCCATCCGTCAACCGTCGGCTCAAACTTGAGGGTATGTGTGTTTTGCCACGCGGACAACGGCCAGGGGGTTGCATTAACCAGGTCGTCGGCACTACGGTTTCGCATCTTTTGAATTGCATCCGGACCCGGATATCCGAGACTTCGTGCGTAATCCGTCCCGATTTGTTCGGCATCGGCTTTTGAATGAACATTGTCGATAGTAGGTCCGTGAGCCCAGAATGGGCCGCTTTCGACAAGCGCCTGCTGGTAGAGCCCCCTGCTCTGCGGGCTGACAAGGTGAATGAGGACACTTTCTCCCCCGGCGGACTGTCCGAAGATGGTCACCCGGGAGGGGTCACCGCCGAACGCCCCGATGTTATGCTGGACCCACTGGAGGGCTGCCACCTGGTCCATGATCCCGTAATTGCCCGAGCTGTTGTTCGGGGACTCCTTGTCGAGCTCCGGATGGGCAAGGAACCCGAGAGGCCCGAGCCGGTAATTGGTGGTGACAAGGATTACCCCCTGTTTCGCAAGGGTGGTCCCGTTGAATACCGACATATTGCCGCCTCCCTCTATCTGTCCAAATGCGCCTCCATAGAAAAATACCATGACCGGCAGTCTTTCGTCAGCACTCCTTGCAGGGGTCCAGACATTGAGGTACAGGCAGTCCTCGCTCTGGTCTGGCTGGGTATGAGGCGGCTGGGGAGGATTTGCTGCAAACGCTGTTGTCTGCCTGACACCGCTCCACGGTCGCACCGGCGCCGGCGGTCGCCAACGCAGATACCCGACCGGAGGTGCTGCGAACGGGATGCCAAGGTAGACCCTGAGCCCATTCTGCTGCATTCCTGAAACGTACCCTGCGTCAGTCTTCACAACGAGAGGATCATTCACCAGTCTGATAGTATCGGACTGCTGTGCACCGGTTGTCTCTATCGAAGCGGATATTCCGGTCGTTGCCTGTGGAGTCTGCACCGTGGTCTGCTGGGGCTGAGTACATCCGGTAATGAGAAGAGCCGAAATTACAACCGTTATGAGGATACTCACTATCTGTTCTCGCAAAAGACTCATCATTTCCGTTGTTGAAATCTAACGTTCTGGTTTAAAGAATATCTTATTTACTTTTTAGGGGTCAATCCCCCACGATCCTTTAAGTATCCATCAATAAACCGGATAACAGTTGAATGCAGAAAAAAATCATTGGGAAACTTCTCAAGGAACTATTGTTGTCCAGGAGAAGTCGGAAATTTGGTTTTGAGAAAATAAATAATTTTGAATTCGTTAATAAAATGCCCGGGTTATCGGTAGATTTTCAGGCGGGTTAGGGAGACCAGGAATTCCTGCTCCTCTCAGGCCACAATTTTTTCCATTAGATAGGAGGTGGGACGGCTTCGTTTTCTGTCCCTGACTGGTAGTCGGGATGTATCTCCTGGTGTGAAAGAAACGCGATGACAAGAACTATGATGCCGATAACAAACGAAAATAAAAACGCCAGGTCGAACCCTGCAATGAGTACCTCCATTCTGATGTTTGCCGGCGCTTCCATGGTAATGCCGCTGCGACTTGCAATAGTAATAATCCCCTGTACGAATACCAGGTTGAAGATGGCGATTCCGATCGTCATCGGAGCAAACCGTTCAAGACTCGTCAGGCTCGAGACCATGCCCTGGTATTTTTTGGATACGGAGTTCATGATCATGTTCGATACCGGGGTCAGCATCAGGCCCAGGCCGAAGCCGATAAGGACCAGGCACAGGATAATAAACCCGGTGGTCGTATCGACCCGGATACGCGTCAACAGAAAGTATCCGGCAATAAGCGAGATCCCGGCAGCGATACTAAGTGCCCTGGGGCCGACCCGGTTATAGAGCATTCCTGCCAGGATTCCAGCCACCATCATGGCGGCCGAGAGCGACGTTAATATCAGACCGGCAATAAAAGGAGCGTAGCCATGCACGTACTCGAGATAGAACGGAAGCAGGTAATTGATGCCGGCGAAACTGAAGAACAGCAGGATCAGTATCATGTTAGTCAGGAGGAAATTCTTCTGCCTGAACAGGCGCAGCTCGAGCAGCGGGTCCGGGACCCTGTATTCGCACCATACGAAACCACCGAGCAGCAGAATGGCGAGGATGAGGGAACCGGTTATTACCGGGTCTGTCCATCCTAATGTCTGCCCTTCTGACAAGGCGAAAAGCAGGGAGGCAAGACCGGTAAATATCAGGACAGCACCAGCCCAATCGAATCCGCCAGTCCGTTCCTGGGCCTTCATCACCGGAATCACTTTTGCACCAAGGAGAATGGCACAAATTCCCACCGGGACGTTGATGAAAAAGATCCAGTGCCATGAGAAGAACTGTGTCAGTATTCCACCAATCGATGGTCCGATTGCCGTCCCAAGGGCTGCAAATGTCAGGACAATTCCCATAGCCTTCCCTTTCTGTTCCATCGGAATATATGCCGTGACCATTGCGGGTCCGACTGCGGTAATCATTGCACCGCCAATGGCCTGGAACGCCCGCGATCCAATAAGGGTTGGAAATGAATGAATGAAATCCGGGAGGAATCCGCAGATAAACGATCCGACAGTGAAAATCAGGAAACCCGAAAGGAACACCTTTTTGAACCCGATCACATCGGATAATTTGCCGAAGATCAGGACACAACCGGCCATTACCAACAGGTATATTGTCGATACCCAGCTGACCATGCTTGTCGAGATATTAAACGACGAGGATATCGTTGGTAGTGCGATATTGACAATTGTTCCGTCGAGAGCCGACATGAATGTGGCAAGCGATATCGAAACGATGAGGAGAGTGAATCCTGTCTTACGGGTGTCAGCCCGCGCCGGTTCCATACCTCTGAATTTGAATTGCCGGGAATAAGAGTCTTACCAATTCCTCCGACTTTACCAAGTCCCAATTTCTCATGCCAGGATTATAATATTCATGATAGGTTCAGGAATGAATGGAAAAATTTCCGACTATAGATAAAATTAAGAATCTAACAACCCAGTTAATCATCTGTTTAGACCCTTTGAACCATATATCCTCCTCTATATGTTCTAAGTATGGTCGAGCTAAGGGAATTAACTCCACGTATGTATTTGTGGAAGCATTTCAGCCCCTGTTTATCACCATAAGAATTGCCCAAATCTGAATTGTTTTTCGATTTATAAAGGATCATATCGACCAAAAATGAAATCAGCGTCGTTCAGACAAGGCATAAATTGCGTAATGTGGGGCAAATTTAGCTTCGACCTCGATCGTCTTCAGCTCCCGTATAGTAAAATACATGGAAAAAAGCGCCTGTATTTCGGATTCAGACGAGAAATAAAGTGTCGTCCCCATCGCTGTCTTCCGGTATTTTCCAATGCCACCAAACTGGGGGTCCTGTTCCGAAAAGCAGACGGAAAAGTACAGTGCACCCGGATTCAGGACAGAATACACATTTTTTACATATGTTACCCGGTCTTCCGGGAATATATGGTGCAGGAATTCCCAGTCATAGGCAAAATCGAATTTCTCTGTCACTTCGTGCAGGTCCCCGAGGAGATCGGCGACGATGAACCTGCACGCCGCTCCTCCTTTCTGTGCGTTCTTCGTGGCTATCTGAATCGCAGTCGGGGCACTATCCACCCCGGTGACGTCGAAACCGAGACCTGCCAGGTATATCGCATAGTTACCGGTCCCGCAGCCGAGATCGATGGTCCTGCACGGCCGGATTTTCCCGCTCCGTACCAGATCGACCAGCGCCTCAGGGGGTTTTTCGTTGACCCAGGGGATTTTATCGGGCGGAACATTCCGGTAAATCCTGTCGATATCGACATATTCCATTTCCTGCTGCCCCCTTAACCTGCTTTCTTATCTTTCACAATATATTGACGGTACATTGCCTCGAGTTCGGCGAGATCGTTTACCGGTGTCGGGATTACCCGCGAATTGTTCGCCATGATCTCTTTGGCCAGGTTCCGGAAGATTTCCGCTTCGCGTGATTCGGGTGCATGCTCGATAACGGGCCTTCCTTCCAGCTCACACGCCTGGATTACGGGGCTCCGCGGGACGAACTGGACGAATGAAGTCCCGAGTTTCTTTGCGAATGCCGGTATGACGTTGTGTTCAAATGCCTCGTCGCCGTTGCTGTTGCAGATGATCCCCGCGAGCCCGGTGTCTCCCCGCCTGGCGAGGCGCTGCACTGCCCTGGCGATGTTATTTGCCGCATAGATGCTCATGAAACCGCCGGAGCAGATGAGGTAGATCTCCTTTGCGAACCCTTCACGGATCGGCATGGAGAATCCCCCGCATACGACATCGCCGAGCACATCGTAAATCGCCACGTCGATATTATAGGTCGAAAAGGCGTCGAGATCTTTTAAGATCTGCAGTGCGGTCAGCACACCCCGGCCGGCACACCCGACACCCGGTTCGGGCCCTCCTGCCTCGACGAGATAGATTCCGCCGGGCGACCTGAAGACAATATGGTCCAGCTTGATCGCATACTCGTCTTTTCCTACCCTCAGCTGTTCCCGGTGCTCCTCGAGCACGGCTGGAATGAACCTCCCACCGGCGAGGATTCTCGTCGAGTCCCGTTTGGGATCGCACCCGACCTGCATGACGTTATGCCCCATCTCATGTAATGCTGCAGATAGGTTCGATGCGATCGTGCTTTTCCCGATCCCCCCTTTGCCGTAAATCGCGATCTGTCTCATACTTCCTTCACCACCTAGCCTCGTATCTCTTCTCCTTCGAACGCCATCCCATCGTCCACTCATTCTGGACGCACTCGAAGAGGTTCAGGATACCAGTATACCCGAAGTATTCCCGGTCGATCATCCTGAACTGGCGCATTATTCTCACCACTTCGACAACGTACGCCACGGAAAGCCCCTCGCTAGCGTGCCGTTCGATCGTACTCCCGAAGACGACCCGGGGATTGATTTCCCTGAGGCTCTGCCTTGTTTTGTATACGTCTGTCCCGTATACGACTTTCGGGTTGAGACCGAGACTTTTCAGTTCCTGCTCGAGCAATTCCCGCACCGACCGCTGGGAGGTGTACAATGCGACGAGTTCCGGGGTCATCTCCATCTCCTCGGTCACGAACCGGACGAGGGGAATCCCGATCGTGGCGTCGGCGACGATTGCTGCCGGGGTCCGGTACAGGAACCGTGCCATGGGCCACTTGCGCCGGCACGTGGTCATCACCATTCGTTCACCTTCCGAAACCATCTCTCCGGCCTCCTTCGCCGCATCGAAACGCTTTCCCAGTGCAGTTAGCCAGCGCTCCGTATTGGTCAATCCGATCGGCAGCGGCATCCCTTTGCAGACCTGTTCGATACCGTGTTCAGTGAAAAGGTAATCCGCTGCTCTCTGTCCAGCATCGTGGCTCAGCAGGATAGACGCTTCGGCAGATGCCGCGTTCTCAATTTCGGAGAGAAGAGTCCGGTGAGTGAGCGTGGCAGCTACCTGGATACCCATGCGGGAGAGCACATTTTTCACCCATGCGAGGTCTGCCGGCCATGTCGGATTGGCATTTGCATGGGGGGCGATCAGGCAGATGGAACCCGGTACCTTTTCGACGCCGCCTTTTACCAGCACTTTCAGGATCGTGTCCAATGCGATGTCGATGCCGTCATACTGCGAGCCCCGGAACCCTGCAGATTCGATCGGGACAAGCCGGAATTTCATTTCCGGCTGCAGGGCCTCGCATACCGCCACGATATCGTCCCCCACGATTTCGGGGCCGCACGCACTGATCACGAACAGGGCAGAGATCGGGAGGTCTTTTACCTCCCGGATCGTGCGGACAAGGATGTCCTCCCCGCCGTGCACGATTTCGTCCACGCAGAGCTTGGTGCAGAGCGTCATGGTTTCCATGTAGTCGCACTCCTGCGACGCAAAGGCATTGTTGACAAGGTACTCGCATCCCTGCGGGGAATGGGCAAGAAGGGCTGAACGCGAAACCCCGAGTGTCGTCTGGGCGGCACCGTGAAAAGCACAGCGCAGGTAGGGGTCGGAACAGGGCTCAGGGGAGAGGGGTTTAGCCGCCTCACCTTGTCCCATAGAGCATCCCCCTGAACAAGCGCGAACGCGGGAGGTCCTTGTTTTCAAGGGCTTGCCGGACCAATGCCGCGATGTTCCTGATCCCCCGGAAGCCGTACTGCGGCTGGAATGCCGGGTTCATGAGTGTCAGGTTCACCACCGGGCAGGGCGGGAAGCGACCGGAGTTGCCGAAAAAGATGGTATTGTCATATTGTTTCACGATCGCCTCGAGCTCGTCCTCTGTCTCTTTCGACGACCGGAAGCTCCCCAGGCGGAACAGCCCCTTTGTGAGGATTATCTCCGGGTTCACCCCGGTTTCCAGGAGGAACTTAATGCTCGGCATACGTTCCTTGATCGTGTAGGGGTGGACGTTGATCACGACAGGACGGGCGCCAAACTCCCTGGCCATCCGTGCGAGAGAAAGCGCCCGTATCGGCCCGGGAAATTCCGATATCTCGATGATTGCCGTTTTCCCTGCGAGTGCCCGCTTCAGATAGGCGACCTCCGGTTCCACTTCCCGCATTTCACGGTCGATCACTTCCCGGGCCTCTGCTTCCATGCCGAGAGGCGTCGCCACGCCGAGCAGCCATTCCTCTGTCGCCCCGGGACCATAGGGCTGCCCGGTCCTGCTGTACGGGATACCGAACCGTTCCTGCATCATGTCGCCCAGTTTCTGCCCCCAGTCGTAGCACCACGAGGCGTTCAGCTCGACCTCCCGGGCGTGCCGGAGCTGTTCGACGGTGCACCCTCCCGCAATGACGGCGTTTACCTTTATGCCGGTCTCCGCGAGGAGCCGTTCTATCTCGTCAAGGTCCCAGTCGAACTCCGTGGGGGAGGGGCCCCAGCGGGCCCCAAGGATGTTGATCATCCCTTTCATCTTTGTTTTCGGGGGCTCCATCAGATCCATGATCAGGCGGAACGCGTCTTCGTACCCGCTTCGGAAGTCGCCGCCAAACCCTTCGCTTCTGAGCGCAAGCACCCGGCAGCCGACCAGCTTCTCCGCTTCGCGGGCGATGCTCTCGACATCGTCGCCGATGATACCCGAACAGCAACAGGAGAGGATGACGATCAGGTCAGGGTGGTACTTTGCATAGGCTTCCTTCACCGCTTCGAGGAGCTTTCCTTCGCCACCATAGATGATGTGGCTCTCGTCGAGCGTGGTGCAGGCGGTGGGTTCGAGCGGGACGCCGCGGATCTCGCAGCATTCACGGGTCCTTACAAAGTCCGACATGTACAGCGGGCATCCCGTCGGCCCGTGGACGAGGGGGACAACGTGCCGGATGCCGCTGATGACGTAGTAGGCCGTAAAAAACTTACACATCGGGGCGTGTGACGCCTGCAACTTCGGCATCATCTCGCCGGATTCCACCTTTGCAAGCAGCTGCTGCAAAGTTCCATGAAAAACTATAGAGTCGTCAGGCATGGTTCACTAATCTCCCATGTGACACGGGGATTATATACCGTTATTGGTCGTAGCATGGTTTGCCAATCTTTCCAATGGTTTTCCCGGCGAAAACCCCGGTCAACCGGATTTGTTCATCTCCCGACCGTTTAAATTCCTTTGATGAGGTTCCTCCGCTGGATGATTTTCGTCCCGCCGATGAAGAGGAGAATTACCACGACGAGGACTGCTGAATCGATATACACGGGATACACGGCGTTCCCGAGAAACGCCGCGTGAAATAAATCGACGAGGTACGTGAGCGGTGAAAGCGAGGTCAGGACCCATTCCCAACCCTGTAGCTGGTTCAGGGGGATGAATATACCGCTGACGAAGATGAGGGGAAGCCGGACAAGGCTCGAGAGCATCATGATGTTCGACGGGTTGTTGGTAGTGGGCGAGGCAAGCAGCGTGCCGAGCGCCGCAAATGCGGTTGCCCCGAGGAGCATCCCGAGCACGAGCAGCCATGCACCCGTCAGGGGCAGGTGAAGGAGCAGGGCGCTTACCACCCATACGATAACGGTGATCATCACCCCGAACACCGCCCCGGCCAGGAGGTCCCCGAGAATGATGCTCTCGAGTATCACGGGCAGGGACACAAGCCGTTCGTAGGTCTTTTCACGTTTCTCCCAGGGTGTGATGAGGGGACCGACCGACGATGCGGTAAAGAAAAGCATCATGCCGAGAAACCCGGGAAAAAACGCCACGATGTCGAGATTTCTCCCGATGAAAAACGTAAAAAACATCAGGAGGGGGAACAGAAGCCCGAATACGACGACGGGACCCTTGAAGTAATAAATCCGCATGTTCTTTTCGGCAACCATCATGATGCTCCGGGAGAAGATAGCGAGGTCCATCAGGCACCGCCGGTAAGCTGGACGAACGCCTCTTCCAGCACAGGGTTCGACGTGGCGATGGATACGATCTTCACGTGTTCCCGTTCCGCCAGTGCGGCAAGATATTTTACCGCACGGTCAGGGTCGTCCATATAGATCCGCCACTTGTCGCCCCAGCTCTCCACCCGGTCTATTCCTTCCCCAGTGAAGAACTCGCGTCTGACGGGTTGTTCGAACGAGATTTCGACATATTTCGAGGTATCGAATGTCTTCTTGAGCTTCTCGGGGCTGCCGGTCGCGACGATCGCCCCCCTGTTGATGATGCTTACATCGGTGCAGAGTGTATTTGCTTCCTCGATGTTATGGGTAGTCAGCAGGATCGTGCTGCCCTGTCCGTTCATATGGCGGATCGTATCGATCACGAGCCTGCGACTGTACACGTCCAGTCCCGTGGTAGGTTCGTCGAGGAGCAATACCGGCGGCGAGTGGACGATCGCACAGGCGATGCTGATCCGCTGGCGCATACCTTTCGAGAACGTGCGGACGAGATCATTTCTCCGTTCTGTGAGTCCGAGCCGCGAAAGGATTTCCCCGGCCCGCTGTTTCCGGGAGATCCTGTCCATGCCGTAGAATTTTGCGGTCCAGAGAATGTTCTGCTCGGCAGTCAGGTCACTGTACACCGTGCCATTTTCGGGAATGACACCCATCCTCATCTTAGCACCGAGGGGATTTTTCTGGATGTCCATTCCGCATATCCGCACCGACCCTGCATCCGGTGTCAGTACTCCGGTGAGCATCCTGATCGTCGTGGTTTTTCCCGCACCGTTCGGCCCGAGAAAACCGAAGATGCCTCCTTTTTTCACCAATATGCTGACGTTGTCAACCGCAACGACCGGTCCGAACGATTTACGGAGATTATTCCCTTCGATAACGTTCATGGGCGGATCTGCCTGCTGAAGCTATTCTCCCCGGATGGTATGAGTTTGTTTCGATCGAAAGAATCCGATCAGGGCCGGTACTTACAAGTCCTTCAGACTATCAGGAAGACCGGGTCCAGATGCAAAGCTGCACATGAGGCCAGCCGAAAAAAAAGAAGAAGTGGTTCTGTATCCATATACCAATCGATCGTCACTTATTTCAAAAGTGCATCTCTTCCTTTCTCGAATTCCTCCATCGTGATATCTCCCTTTGCAAAACGTTCCTTCAGAAGGTCGGCGGGAGTCTTACCAGGTTCAGCGGGTTTCCTGACTTCCCTGATGATGATGTAAAGGACGGCGATAAGGTACCCGAACATCGGGATGATAAGGAGAATGAACCAGAGCGAAGTGCTCATTTTCTGTTATTTTGCATCTTTGTAGACGAAATAGGCTATAACCAGTTGGACGATCCAGAGAAGAACTATCCACAGGATTCCCAATCCTGGATGCGTTGCTATGCATGGATGTGCCGCATATATGTATCCCGGGGGCATATTACAATGGTAAATCCGTTACGCGATATCCTCTCTGTTCTTACAAACAGGGACGGTGATGGATCCCGACGATATGATATAAGGATGTGTCCGGTGTAAAATCAATGATATCTGCTTTGATCGGTGGAAGAGTAGAAATTGCGGAAATCCGGGAGAACGATTAATTCAGCACCTCTGGAAGTTAGCCGGAATAATGCTAATTGTTGATATCCTTATCTTGGCGATAGAGCAAAATACCGGGAATTTTGTATGGTAGAATTGATTCAATAGATTTTTACCCGGATAAACCTCTGCTAAGAAGCTTTCAGGAAAGACATAGATAAGATCCGCGTCCAGGAAGCCTTGATGAAAAACTCGTAAATACGGATGTCCTGACAGGGAAACTCCGATCAGACCGCCACTTGCTATCAAAGAAGCCCATCAGAACCAATAAGTATTGGATCGCATCTCTATTGCGAATGGTGGTTTTATGACCGGACTTACTATCGACAAAAACAAAACCGCTCTTGTTGTTATTGACTTGCAGAAGGGTGTCGTGACTTCACCAACCAAGCCATACCCAACCAAGGATGTAATAA
>DATKKE010000058.1:0-68162 GCA_035543455.1 Methanoregulaceae archaeon | reverse complement strand
GTCTGCAACGGGGCTTTTTGTTTCCCTCTCTGGAGAGAGGCGTATATCCCGATGATGCAGAGGACCGTGAAGAAGATAAAGGCATAATGCATGCTTTCCACGAACAGCGGGTACAGCCCGGGCGTGATTTCCACGCGTCCGATCAGGATTGCAAAAATCATCATCGCGATACCCATCGAAAGCATCTGCCCGAGAAGCCTCATGGTGCCTATTATTCCCGATGCCACCCCGTAAAACCTTTTGTCAACGGCACTCATGATTGCATTGGTATTTGGTGAAGAAAAGAGTCCAAACCCGATTCCGAGGATGATTAACGCTATTATAATGAAATACAGGGAAGTGCCTTCTCCGAGGAACACGAGGAGGAACAGGCCCAGCGCAGTGAAACCCATGCCAACCGAGGCGATGATACCGGGGTCAACCCTGTCAGAAAGCCGACCGGCAAATGGTGAGACCAGCGCCTGGGAAAACGGGGCTGACACGAGAATGATCCCGGCATATTCGGGAGAAAAACCCTTGGTAAACTGGAGATAGAGTGAAAGCAGAAATGCGACCGCGTATGTCGCACTATAATTAATCAACGCGGCGATATTTGACCAGGCAAATACCCTGCTCTCTGAAAACAGCCTGACATTGAGCACCGGATATGGCCGGGCCCGTTCGAACCTGATAAAAACGAGGAGGAGGATCATACCGGCAACGAGGAGGGCGACCCCTGTAATGGAAGGCAGCTCGGAGAACCCGAGCATCATCGCTACGAGAATAATTCCATATATGACCGATCCCGCCACGTCGAATTGTTCTCCCCGGCATTCCGCCCATTCACCTTTTAATTTCCAAAAAACCAGGGTGATGGCAATGATTCCAATCGGGACATTGATGTAGAAGATGCTCCTCCAGCCGAAATTCTCGGTCAGGATACCCCCGAGAAAAGGACCGAGGGAGAGCCCGAAGTAGACTGCGGTAATATATATGCCTAGGGCTCTTCCCCGTTCTCCGGGAGGATAAACAGAAGTCAGGATCGCAACCGCGGTCCCGAAGATCATGGAACATCCGATCCCCTGGATGACCCGGACGCCGACCAGCATTCCCGATGACCGGACGAATGTCATGATAAACGAGGCAACGGTAAATATGCCAAGCCCATACAGGAATATTTTTTTCCTGCCGTGAATATCGGCGATTTTTCCGAAAGGGACCAGGAAGACAGCGGTGGCCAGCAGATATGCGGTTGCGACCCATGAAAGGGCGATCGCGTCCATGTGGAATTCTGTACCGATGGTAGGCAGGGCGATATTAACTGCTGAAGCATCAAACGGTGTGAGAAATCCCGCAAGAATTGCAATGAGCAGAACGATGTGCTTTTCGGTAAGTGTCACAGGGGCAGGCGGAATACGGCAGATCCGGGGGATATCACCTGTAGCTGCTTCTCCGGAATCTCCGCAGTTCATTATTCACCGTTCCCCGCGTATCATCTATGCTCGAACCGTATTGCATTTATGTATTGTGAAACTGCCGTGAGAGAAGGTTGTTTGCGATAACACCTGGTTATCATGGTCTGTCTGCCATGACCCTCCATCTGAAACATTCATGCCGGTACCTGTTTTCGGATGAGTATGAGAAAACAGGGGATTGACCCGTGTTATTGAACTTCCCGAACCGCAATTCCTCGAGTCGATCGTACTACTTACCGATAGCATTATGAAGCACCTGGCGAAGAACATCACCTGCAGAGGTATTCTCATGAAAGTCATTGGATTAATAGCAAGCCCGCGGGGTAATGAGAGCCGGACGTTACAGCTCGTCAGAGGTGTCCTCTCCGGTGCGGAAAAGGAAGGTGCAACAACAGAACTCGTAGATGTTTATTCACTCCATATCGAATACTGCACGGCATGCGGGACATGTTTTGCAACGGGAGACTGTACCCTTGTTGACGATTTTCCTGCGCTGTTTGAAAAAATGATGGATGCAGACGGTATCGTGCTCGGCTCGCCCAATTATATCGATTCGATTACAGCACCCTTAAAAGCGGTATTCGACCGCTGTGCCGATGCGATTCACTGCCAGATGTTTACAGGGAAATATGGCTGCTCGGTATGTACCGCAGGTGGCAGTAACCAGGACGAGGTGGTGAAATACATGAACCACGCCCTGACCTCGCTCGGAACAACAGCGATCGGTGGCGTGGGAGTGGCAGTCGGCAGGGACCCTTCAGCTCTCCCGGCAGCAGAAAAAGAGGCTGGAGAACTCGGCCGTAAACTTGTGATGTCGATTAAAGGTGAGATTGATTACCCGGAACAGGATGAGATTCACCGGCAGAGAAGAGATTATTTCTGCCAGTTGATCAAGGCAAATAAAGCGGTATGGAAGCACGAATACGACTGGTGGGTCGAAATGGGATGGCTGCCGGAAGAATAACGGGACTGGGCCCTTGAGAAACCGGGCTACCGGTAGTCAAGAGGGAATGATGATGAAAGGATGGTCTGACAGGAACGTAAACCCGGGAAGTCACGTCTGTTACATGCGGTTTTGGAAACGTACCTGGCCTTGCTGCCATATTTTGCCGGGCAAGTAAACACGGGAGATAATCGTCATGAAAAGTCTGATTGCAGAGAAATGCTGCCTTGATTATGGGCCGGTCGGGATTGTCTGGAGCGATACGAAACCAGATAATCCTCTCCAGTTGAAGAAAGGAGCCAACCTGTGCATCATGTACCTCTTCGCACAGGTCGTGACCAACAGGCGGACCGCAGTGTTCGACCGGACCACCTGCGGATGCCCGGGTGCGGTTGCCGGGCTCGGTTTCGGGACAGGGTATCCGGATGCATTTGGCGGTGCCGGCATAGGGTTCATGTCCTGCTTTTTTTCAAAAGGTCTGAAGAGCAGTAAAGACCGGAAAAAATATTCCGACATTGTCCGCCGCGTCCCGGAGCGGGAGAGAGATAAATTCCTCAGTGGAGAACGTTTTCATAGAAATCCCGAAAAAGCAGCCCGCTGGATGGAACACGACCTCCCGAAAACAGACATCAGGGAGAATTACGTTCTTTTTATCCCGCTTGAAGCCGTACATGCACCAGATACCCCGATCGTCGTGGTATTTGTCGCCGATGCCCTCCAGCTTTCTGGGCTTGTAACGCTTGCGGGGGCCGTTATCGACGGCATCGACCCGGTTATTGTCCCTCCCGGTGCAGCATGCCAGCAGATCGGGGCATATGCCTACGACCAGGCTAGGTCGGATAACCCGCGGGCAGTTCTTGGGTATACCGATCTGTCCGCACGATACAGTATCGGACATATCCTCAATAACCGGTATCTTACCCTGGCCCTTCCTTATTCCCTGTACCTCCGGATGGAAGAAGAGGCCATCGATGGCGTATTCGACGGCCCCCTGTGGCAGAAACTGGTCGAGAGGTATAACCATACATAAAAAATGGGTAAGGTCCAACTCCTACCCTAAATCTTTGCCAATACTGGGTGATTTTCCGAATTTTTAGCTTGTGTTCCGGAGCCCTCTCTGATATCATATTCAAAACATCTGGCAGGAGGGGGTTTTCACCCCTCCCCCGTCAGGATAGTCTTTGGACAGGGTTGATGGGACGATAAGAGGAAAAAAGTCAACAGGACAGCCCTATCCCGACCGGGGTCGCCACAGCGGCGGAGTGGAGCCCCGGGAGCGTCTGATGGGAGGACATGAGGAAAAAAGTCATGCGCGAAATAGCACACCGTTTCCTGTGTATTCATTTTTTTTAATTCAATGGCAATTCAGGTATTATTTTTTACCATCTTTCCGTCGTAAATCACCAACGAAGGCAGGGGATAAAATGATGCCTTGCCAAAAAAAATTCTTTCTCGGTCCTGCCTGACGTTTTCCGGCTCCTGAGGCGATAACCAGAAAATAACCATTAAAAAATAACCGGAGCATTTTGTATTGGTATGGATCCTGTTAGCAGGGAAATCACCCGGATGGAAAAAGTATTAAAGAAGGGACTGGGTTTTTCTCCAATCCCAGAATCCAATGCTCTAGATCAGGTTAAAACCCGACTGGTATGAGATCGATTTTGCGAAATTATCGATCAGACCGCTTGCTGACGCTGTTTCGGAGTACACGAGGTCTTCAGATTTGGTTGAGGAGTCGTTGCGGGCTTCCTGGATATGTGCTTTTATGTAGGCCGACACCGATCCGATCATCGGCGAGGACGTGCCGTCACTGAGCGTTATTCCCTTCGCAGCAATGTTGTAATTCAGCACGACCGGGAATGTTGCGTCGGTTCCGATGAACCGCGTATTCGCACTGGTCACGACCGATGTCAGGGTTGTATCGATCGAACTGCCTGCCTGCACGATGTTACAGAACGCCGGTATCACATCCGAAGTCGAGGACGCAAACGGACAGAGAATGCTGCCCGCAGTACTGGTCGCCTGTCCAGTCCCGTCAATCAGGAGATCTTCATCACGGGTTGCACGCCCGCCGTCTATTCCGATGAACTGGAGGTTGGTGGTTGCTTTTATGTTGCTCTGATCAGCAATTGTGTTCGCTGTCGAGATCTGCATCGATTTGACAAAGGTTGTCTTCCCGTTGACAGCCATCAGGTTGTCATTATATCCCGCGGTATACTGGACCTGGCCCGTGGCGAGCGGTGGGCTATTGACCGCACCGGTATTTGTTATGGTCATGGCCAGGGAATCCGACTCGGTAACGGTACCGATGCAGTCGATACTTGTAGAAGTGGTGATTCCCGCCACTTCAGGGGTTGCATTAACACCGGGGTCGGCAAGGACGAATCCTGTGCAGGCGATGAGCAGCACAAGAGCGACGATGATACCCGATAAGGTTCTGCACGATGTCATAATTGATATACTCCACGTCAGCTGGTTGGATCAGCTACTTCAACTATTTCACCTGAAGGTATTTAATCAAATCACCTTCGATCCCTCAATTTCATTATATTAACCACGGGGTTATATCACAAAAGGAGAAATAATTTAGAGAGATTTTCTTTACGTGCCGATCGGATTTACGAAGCCGGTGATTCTTCGCTCTGCACCGCCGGGCAGAAATTACATATGGAATAGAAGACCTCTTTCTCCTTGTCCCTGATCAGGCAATAGTATGTATCCCCTTTCAATTCTACCCTGAATCCCCCGGGAAACGGCATTCCGACCGGGTGACCGGGTTTTTCGAGGACAAACATGGTGAATGCAGCGATCAGGTAGTAGAAAAGCCTGTTTCTCGGACGACGGAAAAACGGGTTTCTTACACCTGATTCATCCCACGAAAAACACCCTTCAGGAACAGTGTCACAAAATTTCTGAAAGGTCTCCCTGTCGCTGACCGGTCCGTTCATCGTATCGAACTTCCCGGTCCGGTTCATCAGGAGGAGCTCGTGGTGCATCCCGAAGATCTGGCTGATAAAATAGGGCCTGACCGCATCCCGGTATGGATTCGGTATTTTTGCGATCTCATTGTTCAGTCTTCCGCCGATTACCTGGAGATCGGGAACAGAGTAGGCCTGCACTTCTGCAGCAATAATTTTTCCAAGTTCCCCCCTGCTCCCCGCCTTCCTGATCCTGCTGATTGTTTCACTGATTAGTTCATAATCGTAAGGAAATTCAATTTTAAGCCGGGAAACGGCTATTATTGTTTCAGTCATGTGCAAACCCGTCAGGATGCTTTACAACAGTTGCCGATCCCTGCCAACTCTCTGCCCCACGAATCATTCGCATCCGGACCGGCCAGGAACGATTGAGAATGAATTGGTCTCTTCATCGACGATCGAAGCTGTTATTTCCGGTTGTTCAGGCTTCCTTTATTTCTTCCCCGGAATAGTCTGTTTTATCCTCGGGGACCGGTTTCAAGACGAGAACAAGCACGTCCTTTGTAGCAAGGTCTTTGCCGAGAACAATCTGTCCGTCATTTCCTGTTTTCATATATAAAGGCCCCTTGAGGAGCTCTCTCTCGCCCAGGTTACCCACGACAATAAGTTTCATATTATGAGAATAACCGGGAGTACTCATAAATATGTGTGGGTGAAAAAATCAGGCCTCCAGGTCTGAATTTTAATATTCCGTTTGATCAGGGGCCACCCATGATCGTTTGTATTTCAGCGAGGACTACGTCTTTTTTGTAGGGCTTTATGATATATCCCATTGCCCCTTCCCTGACAAGCCTTTTGATGTGTTCTTCCTGTCCGTCTGCGGATACGACAAGAATTTTTGCCTCGGGGTTAATGTGCCTGATCGTATTGAGGCATTCCATCCCACCCATCCGGGGCATAATGACGTCGAGGATGACGAGGTCGGGGTTCAACTGCCTGTATTTTTCTATCCCTTCATAACCATCGCGAGCCTTCCCCACAATCTCATGCCCCCCTGCCACGAGGATCAGTTGCATAAGATCGTTGGCATATTCAGCATCGTCGATCAACAAAATCCGGGCCATTGCATCAACCATTCAGGTTATCTACGTTCCTTACGATAAGCTTACTCCTGCGGCGATACGATCCGGAACGCCAGCCTATGAAGACCCGGAAGCTTGTGTCCGGAGAAAGAGAACCATCAGAATGTTGCAATATCGGTCCTGTCCCAGCGATGATACCCGGCATGCACGAGAATCCAGGCCGGGATTCCAAGAAAGGCGGATGCCAGCGCATAGTAGGGGTTGAGCAGCAGGAGACCGATAATAGTCATCACCGGTATTCCGGTTAGGACCAGGAAGGCAAGCAGCACTTTCACATCGTATACGAGGACGTTTGGGGAGAGGCCGGTAAGAAAAATCGTTACGGAAAGCGCATAAAATGTAACGGAACACCAGAGAACCAGGGACGGGACGAGATACCCTGCACCGGAAACCGTAACCGTGACCATGGCAACAAATACCAGGGGAATTGCCTGGAGAACGGTAAAACTGCAAATTTTACTGGTAATAAGCGTTGATACGCTGATTGGCAGGCAGGCGTACGAACTGAACGAATCAAAGGAGGTAAGCCAGGTGTACATCGTTGCCGAAATAATTCCTGTGACGATAACGAAAACAAGCAGGACGTCCTCTGTTGGAACGAGATTTCCGAGCACCGCGAGGAAAAACCAGACCAGCCCCAGCGGCAGCAGGAAGGAAAACAACATCTGCCCGATTCCTCCCCCGCTCCTCCAGAGGTCGATTAAGTCTTTTGCAGCCAGCGGCGGTGCGGGAAAAAAACTGAGTCTCCCGGCAACAGGAGGGATCATGTTCCTGTATTTTTTTACTCTCCCGGTAAATTCCGGAGAGAACAAAAAGATCGACAGGGTAAAAGGCACGGCCACCAGGACACATGCCACGAGCAGCATTCCATAGGAAAAATGCCTGAACAGCAAAAGAGGAGGGAAATATTCGAATCCGTTCATTCCCAATGTTGATAGCAGACCCAGGGAGGCCATGAGACCTGTAGCCAGGACTATCGCAAGGAGCAGTTTCGAACGCGAATACAACGTCGAAAGGAAGAAAATTACCGAAAGCCCGGTAAGAAACGAGAGGGTGAGGGAGAGCGTCAGGAGAAAACAGGTCAGCAGGGAAACACCGGTAAATGGGGATGCAGCCGTAAACCCGGCCGCAAACGGGAGCACCCAGAGTATGAGGTAATAGACGATGTCTTTTACCACAAAATTGAAAAATATCGTCCTTTCCGGGATGGGAAGACTCCGGGACGAATACACAAGCAGACTTGCCTGTCCGAACCTCCGGTTCATCACTTCATTGCCAAGGAGACCAAATCCTCCAACCATAATGCCGAGGAGGATGAATGAACCGGTGACTATCAGGGCAAGGTCTCCGCCCGGAAGGATTGCCCGGAACAGGGGCAGGAGGAACGAGCCCATAAGAACAATGACGAATATCAGAACCGGGAATAGTGCAAAGGATATACTCCCAAACATGGTCGAATGGAGCCTCCACTCCTCTTTCATCATGTTCGTGAAGAGCTCAAGCATAACCATACCCCGTGATACCGGAATCGGGACGATCACCCATGGCTGTCTTCCTGGATTCTCGAAAAGAAAAACTCGGACAGGTGTTGTTTCTTTTCATTCAGTTCGCCGATCGTACCCGTGTAGAGAAGTTTCCCCCGGTCAAGAATTGCAAAATCCGTGCAGATTTCCTCGGCAATCTCAAGAATGTGGGTCGAGATGAAGATAGTCCCCCCGTCCCTGACGTATGAAACAAAAAACTCCTTGACCTTTTTCTGCATTATCGGGTCGAAATTTATCAGGGGCTCATCGATCAGGGCGAGAACGGGCCGGTGGAGAAACGCCTGTGCCAGCATCAGCTTCTGCCTGGTCCCCCGGGACAGGTCCTTGCATAACACCTCCCGTTTATCCTCGAAATCAAGAAACCGGAACCACCATGAGGCGGCCTCCGGTATGTCAGGAATTTTCCTGATGGCACCGACAAAAAAGAGGTATTCCTCTGCGGTCAGAAAACTTGGCGGCGTCTCCTGCTCGGGGATAATCCCCACGAGCGACCTGACACCGACCGGGTCGGTCATCACGTCGATCCCAAGGACGGTGGCTGACCCGCCCGTGACCCTTGTCTGGCCAGTCAGTATCTTTATCATCGTGGTTTTGCCTGACCCGTTCGGGCCGAGAAGACCGAAGAGTGCCCCTTTCGGGACCGAAAGGGAGATATGATCCACGGCAAAAATGTCGCCATACTGTTTCGTCAGGTCCTTTGCCTCGATTATTAATTCCATGCTTTCCTCATTATCAGATCAGTCATTTCTTCCCGTTTTCTCACCAATAAATTCCTGACAAGATCGGGGCTGGCGCATATCTTAATCCTGTCAGGTCATTATACGTGGTGGATAGATGTATAGTCTGAAATTTCAGAGCTTGCAGTACAGAGCGTGTCGATACTCATATCGTGGACATCCGAATAACCGGTAAGCCGTGCGAAGTCACGGAGTTCATTCGTGGATACCCTCAGGTAATTTTCAAGTTTTTTTGCCGATATATCGATATCAAGTCGTTTTCTCAATGCCGGATCCTGTGTCGTCACTCCGACAGGGCACGTTCCTGTCGTGCAGAGACGGTATTGCTGGCACCCGCATGCCATCAGGGCCGCCGTCCCGATCGCGATTGCATCAGCACCCATTGCCAGGGCTTTGGCAAAATCCGAAGATATCCGGAGTCCTCCCGTTATGATAAGGGATACCTTGTCCGCACCCCTGGAGTCCAGGTGTTTCCGTGCCCGGTACAGGGCAAATGGAGTAGGGACGGAAGTAGCGTCCTTGATGTATTTAATGGCGGCACCAGTTGCGCCGGGACGACCGTCGACCGTGACGAAGTCGGCACCCGCAGAGATGATAATATCCAGATCTTCTTCGATGTCACCTGCCGCGATCTTCACCCCGATGGGTTTCCCGCCCGACATTTCACGCAACCATTCAATTTTATCCTTGAGCTCTTCCCTGTTCCTGATATCCTCATAGATAGCCGGGCTGACTATATCTGTTCCTGCAGGATATCCCCGTATAGCGGCAATCTCATCGGTGACCTTCTCGGCCGGCAGGCGGGCACCCAGCCCGGGTTCTGCCGATTGTCCGATCTTAATCTCGATCGCGTCCACCGATCGGAGGTTTTCTTCCGTGACACTGTACCGGTTCGGGACGTACTCGAAGATATACCGGTACGCCTCCTTCTTTTCATCGGCAAGGATCCCTCCCTCACCTGAACCTATTGCCGTTTTAACTGCCGCACTCCCTTTTGCAAGCGAAATTTTTACCTCCCGGGAAAGGGCCCCGAAGGACATATGGGTGACGTATACCGGTGTTTCAAGGACAAGCGGTACTCCCGCATCCGGACCGATGACCGTCTTCGTATTAACAGGCACACCGGTACCGATGGGTATCCGTGCGAGCTGGGCACCTTTGATCAATATTTTATCCCATGAAATCACGGGATTTTTCGTCCTCATCGGTTCCCATATGGATTCGCCCGTCACGGCGATGGTATGGATGTCCTCCATGTACACTTCGAGACTATCCGATTTCCGTGCCCATTCTTCCAGGTATGCGGGTTGTTGCGGGGCTTCTTCACCCGGTATGATATTTTTTGTTCCGCATACCGAACAGATAAACGCCCTGTCGATCGTCTTCTCATGGACTTCGTACACGGGTTTCAGGTGCGTCTTATCAGATCCGCAAATGGGGCAACTCCAGGAATCGGGAAAATCGGGGGGCTCTGTACCCGGTCGTATCCCTGTGAGGGAACTTCCCCGTTCCGGATCGTATTCGAAGGTATTGCAGACATTACACCGGTAAAGGGTCATAAAATACTCCTGTTATGGTATCCTGAAAGAGACATCGCCGGCTACCCATATCAAGGATTCCACAACTCAGGGGCATGGTCCAAAAAAAGGAAAAATTTCGCCCAGACGGTCGAATCGTATCCGGATTGCAGGGATCAGAATATTCCGGTCAGCCAGAGCCAGATATTTTGCATTCCGGTAGATATTACCGTGACCGGGTCGATCTTCAGCACCGGGAAGAGGAAGATAAAGTACAGGATCGTTCCGAGCAGACTTCCGAGGTTTGCAGCGGCGGCGACCACGACGACCTTGAACAGGGGGACCCTGGCCATCTCCCTGAGCGAATCAGTCTCGTAAATCTTTCTGAAATCCGATACCGGGGGTTTTCTCACCCGTGCCTCGACATACGCGGCAATCCATCCGGCATGGAGCACGGGGTTTAGCGAAGTCATCCAGGCCACACACAAACAGGTCAGGGCAGAATAAGGATGACCTCCCACAATAAGGGTAGCGACTGCGGCAAGTATTCCGTGTATCAGGACCCAGAAAACAAATGCCTCGAGCAGCACGTTGAGTCCAACCCCGGAAAACGCAATTGCTGCAAGAAGGAAGAGAAAGAGCACGGTAACTGCTCCCCCGAATATCATCGACCAGGGAAATTTTTTCGGCTCCCTCGTCAGGGACTCCATAGGGGGAAGGGTCTGTGGGGCTTTTAAGTAATTTTCGATTCCCTGCCGGTGACCTGCACCGACAACTGCCAGGACTGTTCCTTCCTGCGAATTTTTCAGGTCGATCAGTTTGTGTGCGATATAGGCATCGCGCTCGTCGATTAATGCCCTGGCGCCATTCGGTGAAAATTTCCGGAACTCCTCCATGACCATGTCGATCATGTCCTGGTTTTTCAGCCCCTCGATATCGATCTCCCCGACATCGTCAACCTCGGCAATCGAAATTATCAGGGCATAAAACATCTTTATCTTGCCAAAAAATCCAAGAGACTGCCAGAACCTGAGAAGAGTAAGCCTGATATCCCGGTCGACAAGCGCAACCCGGAGACCCCGTTGTTCTGCCTCTTCCATTGCCGCTTTCATCTCTGCCCCGGGTTCGACGCCCACGTCTACCCCTATCTTCCTTTGCAGGTACGAGAGCAGCCACTGGATGAGGAGCTGGTTAAAATTCCTGACTTCGAGGACATCGGATACCGTGGGGTCCTTTGCCTGTTTTTTTAACGCACTATATCGCGCCTGATCGAGCTCCACGGCAACAATATCCGGATGAAATTCATCAATCGCCGCCCGGACTTCATCCACACTTTTTGCCGAAACATGTGCAGTCCCGACGATTTTAATTTCCGCCATCTGTCCCTATTAAATAAGATCTCCAAGGTTTAATAGAGTGTAGCCTCCCCGCAGGTTCGGGACCCCTCTCTGCTCACGCATTTCACCCTGTTTGACAAATTCAGGGAAAATCCTTCTGAAATTGCATCTCAGCCTGCCGGCATTGGTCTTATTTCTCGAATTTCAGTATTGCGGAGACTGCTTCCTTTATCCAGTAGCTCCCGGCCGGATTCAGACATGTATCCCTGAAAGTTTCCTCCTGGTTACTGCCCGGACACACTGGCTTCTCCAATACTTTTAGGGTATCAGATGTCAACCCTGTATCGGGATATCAGATGAAGAACCTGCACCTGATTTTTATATTCCTGGCATTGGCCGTTACCCTCGCGGTGGTGCCGGCAGATGCCTCGGGAACTGCGATAAAGATTCCGGCAAGCCAGTGGAAGGACACAACATCGCTGGTCCGGGGCTATGGCATGACGTCAACCGCTTCGCTCATTATTCGGGCTCCTGCCTACACCGCGGTCAGTATACCGACACCGACCTACACTGAGAAAGACAATGGTACGATCATTTCGCTGACACGCGATTCAGTCGTGAAAATCCAGCTGAAGGAGAACCCGACAACCGGATTTTCATGGAATACAACCGAATCCTCCGGGATACAGGTGCTCAGTTCCACGTACCAGTCCTCTGCCCCGGGGAGGTTCGGTGCAGGCGGCATCCACACCTGGGTAATCAAAGTAACGGGAACGGACACACAACAGTTTAACGGGGTTTACAAACAGCCCTGGATGCCCTCATCCGTCAGTGATTCGAAATATACCATTTCATTTGTGGTCCGATAAGCAGTGAACTATTCATCATTTTTTTAATTCAGGGCTCTGTTGGCATCCTGAAAAAATTAATAACTTCCAGTCCCTTTTCAATTCATCTCCGGTATGTTTGTATTCAGACGCTCCAGGGGCTCCGCCACGCGCTTTAGCGCCCCCGGCCAGGATAGTGAGAGATCTGAAAAAAATTCTCCTTGCTTCATCGCCCCTGTACCTTTTTGATGGTTATCCTGATGGGGGAGAGGCAGGGAGTGGGTGAACCTCCCTCCTGTCGAGGTGATGCAGAAACACCGTTGTGAGTCAGCAGAGCAAGCCATGAGCCGTTGGCTCATGGATGAGGAGAAAAACGGATCTGTGGAACGTCTTAACTGACTTTTCCATGTCAGCTATATTTTGTTGAAACATGGCCTTCGAACTATTTTCGTCTGCCCGGGGAGATTGTAGTACGGCATTGGCGAACCTTCAGACCTTTATGGCGAGGAATTACAGGAAAACGGCTGATTCTACATCGCATGGTTTTCATAAAAGAGAGATGGCAGCCAGACCCGGGCAGATGCAACCCGGATACGTGCACAATAAACGGACACAATCCGGGATAAAAATATATCTGTTCCGGAAAAATCAGGGTTGTCCGGGTTCTTCCGGCTTCTTCCTCTGCATGACCGCATACGCAATCACGATAATTGCCGCTATGACGAGTACTGCGCCGACAACCATCACAATCGTGCTGATTCCTGCCGGTGGTGCCGGGTTATTCTGCGGTGTAAGTGCCGCGTTCACCTGGTAATCCTGGCCCGCTGCCAGGGTGACGGTTGTCGTATAGGTGTTATACCCGGGCAGGGAGATAGTGACGGTTCCTGTGCCTGCAGGTACATTCTGGAAAGACAGGGGAGTGATACCCTTGTAGACATTATTGACGTATACATCGGCACCACTTGGGTCTGAAGTTATCTGGACATTCGATGTCTTCTGATTGCCTGCCGGCTGGAGAGTCGCTGACACCTGTGCAGACGTACCGGAGACGATATTCGCCGTGGTTGTATAGTCGTTATATCCTGATTTTTTCAGCACAACTGTAACGGTACCAGGCTGGAGCCCGGTAACGTCAAGGGGGCTCACCGTCGAGGTCGTGCCCTGGTAATTGCCGTTTACATATACTGCTGCACCTGACGGTGCAGAAGTCACGCTGAGATCTCCCGTTGTCGGATTTTGCAGGGGAACGAGCGTAACCGTGATATACGTTGTCTGGCCATAATTTACCGTTACCGTCGACTGCCATGTCTGGTAACCGGTTTCTTTCAGCGTCACCGTATGAGATCCGACCGCAAGGTTACCAACGATCTGGTTGGTCTCACCCTGGTAAATCGTGTCCACGTAAAGCCCCGCACCCGTTGGAACCGAAGAGACCGAAATACTGCCGGACTGCTGGTTCGGAGTCAGCGTAGCATAGACGTTACTGGTCGCACCCGGGCTTACCACGATATTTGTTGAATACTGCTGGTAGCCGGGGCTTGTAACCCGGATATTGTGGGACCCCGTCGGCACGGAATAAAAATACATGGGTGTTGTTCCCTGGTCGTATCCATTATCGAGTATTGCCGTAGCTCCTGACGGATTCGATGTGACGTAAATCGTACCAGTCTGGACATTCGGTGTAAGGGTTGCATACACATTGATTGTCTGGCCGGCAGGCGGATTACCTGGGTAAAATTGGGACCACGTCTGGTATCCGGGTTTTGCAACGCTGATGGTATGACCGGGTGTTCCGGATGTACTGACGGCAATGGTGACCGGCGCGACGCCATAGTTGGTATTGTCCAACGAGACGCTGGCGCCCGGAACATTGGCACTGACATAGTAATACCCGTTTTCACCGACAACCGGCGGTGTCGTGGGAAGCGTCACCGGTATCGGAACGAGAACTGCATTGACCGTAATCGTCCCTCCGGCCGGGGGGTTAACCGCATAATACTGGCTCCACGGCTGGTATCCTGAAAGGGTCATCGCTATCGTGTGCCCTGGGGAACCCGTGGTATAGACCGGATAGACTGTCGGGGTAATACCCGCATCATTACCATCCACCATCGCCGTCGCACCCGAAGGGTCGGAGTTCAGGGCATAGTACCCGGTATCACCACCGATAGCCGGACCGGGGGTGTCGGCGGCGAGGACAATTCCTGTACCTGCTATGCCGAGTATGAGTAAAATCGCGAGAATCGTAATCGTCTTCATCATAATCACCATATTCAGAACTTTTTTCCAATACATTAAATAACTAATCGCTGAAATTCTACCCGATCTTCCCGACCGGCGGCAATGATCGACAAAGGTATATAGCAGGAAAGAAACCAGGGATGTTTGCATCACGCTAAAACCCGGATGCGCATTCCAGGAGATTATTGTAATCGATCCTCTCGGGCATGCAGGAAAATAACAGGATATTTCTCAGGGTATGTCATTGGAAGCAGACGGTACCGGATTTAGTGCCTGGCAACCCCCCATAAGATCCCGCAAATTAGGGAAAATGAGATTTGGAGACCCCCGAATTTATTCGAGGGTCCTCCGGTACGTCAGGATCCCGAGAATAACCATTGCAATGGAAAAGATAGTTATCGCCACGAGGTCGAACCAGATTACGTCAAGTCCCTGGTTCCTTAGCGTGACACTCCGCAGGGCGTGGATTGCATAGTATTCAGGATTGACAGCCGTGATCCATCGCAACCATCCGGGCATTCCAATTACCGGATAAAAAACACCGCTTGTCATGAACATCAGGAGGTTCATAAACGCGATTACCGATGCGTACGATTGCTGGTTCGAGAACCGTGAGGCGAGTGAAACCACCAGGCTGGTGACTCCGATACTGGTCAGGAATATGACTAAAAGGGCAAGGAAAAAGTCCTGTGGGGTCCTGACGATCACCCCTGCAACGAAAATATCGACCAGGAAAATTACACAACCGGCGAAAAAGGCCTTGACCGTTCCGCTGCCAATGGTCCCGATTATGATACTCGATCGTTTCACCGGCGTCACAAGATATCCTTCAATAATGCCGTTTTCACGGTCCCGTATCATTGCGAGTCCCCCGCCAAACATGGTGGAACTGAAGATTGCCATGACTATAATGCCGATCCCAAAGAATTCCAGGTAATTGATCTTCCCATAGATATTGACCACATTAACAGAACTGGTTGTTCCGGTCTGTGCTACTGCCGCGGTAACACCGGATTGGACAACCTGGGGAATTGTGTATTCGGAACTGTCGAGATATAGCTGTACATCATCACCTGGAGCGCTGGCAGGCGGGAAAACCGCTACACCATATAATTTTCCTTTTTCAAGGGCATTTTTGGCAGTTCCGGCATCGGTATACGGGATTACCGTGAAGGTATCTGCGTACTGTGATGACTGATGGATAAGGCCGAGATTGGTCACCGCCTGGGTATAGAGCGGAGTTACCGTGACATATGGGGAATCCTGTACAACCCCGATGGGGATACCGGTAATTGTCCCCCCGATGGCGCTCCCGAATATCAGGAGGTACATGATCGGCATGGCGAGGGTCATTATGAGCATGAATGGGTTACTGAGAAATTTCTTAAAATCACGTTTGAATATGGCAATTGCACCCCGTAACGCCATAATCATCGCCTCCTTTTCTCCGGGACCGCTTCTTCAGTTTCCGGCTGGCTGATCCTGCTCCCGGTGATTGCCAGAAATACATCCTCAATAGATGGCGACCTGATGGAAATAGCCGTAATGACGATCCCAAGCCGTTCAAAATCTGATAATAGTTGGGGAAGAAGACTGCTGCCGTTTTTAGCCGATATGAGGAGTGTGTCAGATTTAACTTCAACCGATATCACAAGGTCATGGGACTTTATTTCAGGAATAATCCTCTCGTCGAAACGATCAAATCCAATCTCTATAAGTTCCCCGGCAGGCATCGACCGTTTCAGGTTTTCGGGTGTATCGAGCGCGAGAAGTTTCCCCTGGTCCATGAAGGCGATTCGGTGGCATAGTTTTTCAGCTTCGTCCATATAGTGAGTGGTAAGGATAATCGTTGTTTTTTCCTTATTAAGCATTGAAATCTGTCCCCAGACTTCGCGCCTTGCTTCGGGGTCGAGTCCTATCGTCGGTTCATCCAAAAAGAGAATAAGCGGGTGATGAATGAAAGCCCTGACAATCTCCAGCTTACGTTTCATTCCTCCTGAAAATGTCTCGACTCTTGAGTAGGCACGGTCAGTAAGGCCAGTCATTTTGAGCAGTTCCCATATCCGTGAATCAAGACGATCATCTTCGACATTTACCAGTTTGCCATAAAATTCGAGGTTGTCGTATGCGGTCAGCTCGATATCCAGGGTACTGTTCTGGGGGCAGACACCAATAATCGACCGGATTTTTTCATCGTCTTTCGTTAAATCGAACCTGTCAATACAGGCCGTACCCGATGTCGGCACCATCAGGGTGGTAAGTATGCGTATCAATGTACTTTTCCCGGCTCCATTCGGACCCAGAAGCCCGAATATTTCTCCCCTTCGTACATTGAACGAGACATCACTGACCGCCACTACGGTTTGCTGCCCCTGAAAAATTTTTGATATATGGTCGATCCTGATGATATACTCGCTGTCAGGGGCACAGCCATCCAGGCCGGTTTTATTTGTTTCAAAAGGTTCAGGTGCCCCACCAGCCATTGTGCCAGCTATTCCATTCAGATTACTCTGTTCCATGAGCAGGTCCTTCCCGATCCGGGTATTCTTTTCCAAAAGACGAGTAAAGATCTTGGCACCGGCTTTTGCCACCCGTTATCATGGTTTCCCTGCGACCGTATTCTTTCCCTTCTTTCTCCTGGTGACGATGAGGTATACGACTGCGATGATAACCAGGACAATCAGAAGTATGCCATAGGGCGTCCCGATGATGAGCATGAGCCCGGATAGCCCGACAACCTGGATCGGTACTTTGACCTTGTCGGAAACCTGGTCATTATTCAGGGCATCACGGTACCTGATCTCCGAGTCCAGTGCGTACTCCTTGACTATTGCATTGGAATTGACAGTGATGTCAAAATATGCATCCCTTGTATCACCGGGCGACATATCACCAAGATATGACGTGTCGCCGGTCGTTGTAAAGGGATCAACCGTAAATAATTGTGCCTCGGCCCCATAGACTTTCGCGGTCCCGGTATTCATGTACGTGACCTTCATCGTCTTTTCAGTGCCGGAATTAAACTGTGGTGGAGGTGAGACGACAATAAAGTCGATTTTGCCTGAAACCGGTACTCCGATTATAAGGGGGGCCGATGTGAGGACCGTTCCATCTGCATTTTTATACGTTACCGTGAGGTTCACCGGATAGGACGATGCTACAGCATCTTTCGAAATGGAGACCTTGTAGTTCAGTGGAATTATCGCATCTTCCGGAAAATCTCCTATATACACACTGGATGCAACCGGGACAACCGGGCTGTTGCCGTTCTGAATGAGTTGCACCGTCGTTTCAGTCCCGTTCAGGTTCCCGATATTCTTAAGACTGATATTCAGGTATCCCTGAGTACCTGCATTCAACTTGTCCGCCTGAACGGATTCAATTTCCGGGATTACCTCCTGCCTGATTTTTACCGGGAGATCGAGAATCGCTGATGATGTCTGATAAAAATACTGGAGGGCATCGGTCCCGTATTGATCGGCGTGGGCCAGGAAGGTATACTGGACAGTAAGAGGGAGGGTATAGGTATCTCCTGCCGTGTCTTCAGGAATTTTAACTTTGAAATTCACGACGAGTTTCTGGCCTCCCGGGAGATCTCCCACCATCTGCGGATCGGACTTGATAATCAGGGGGGAGTTCCCCGGGTCCAGCGTGACCGTCATCAGCTTGGCGCTGTTCGGAAGATCAGCAGCGGTAATCTGGTTGGGATAGGTAAATACGTACTGCAGCAGCCCACTATTCTGGATAGCCACCGGAAGACTCACCTCGTCACCAGGCGAGAAGTCATTGGGCCCGACAATGGCGGCCGTGAGGTTCGGACCTCCTGAAAGATACCGTTCTCCTGCCAAAACCGGTCCCGCTATGCCTAAAAGCATGATAAAAATTGTCAGAATAGTTATTGACCTGCCAAAACTCATGGTAGCCCTCTTATCAGTCTGCTTGTATAATTCATCCCTCTTATGAGATTGATCGCTATAAACTATTTGTTGTGATCAGAACAACGGAAGATAGCCAGAACCGGATCCTATAAAATCGTAAATATCCATACGCTCTGATTTTTTTCTTCGCAGATCAAAGGATCTGCAGGTGATGTCGCATTCTGTTTTATGGTTCTCCTGTCAGTAATTTTCAACCCATAATTCGAAATATGCCTTCGGGTGGGCACATACCGGGCATACACCCGGAGCTTCCTTACCAGCCACAACTGCCCCGCAGTTCCTGCATTTCCAGCGAACCGGTGACTTTTTGCAGAAGACGGTATTATCCACAATATTTGAAAGCAACCTGCGATACCGGCGTTCATGGTAGGCTTCGACAGTTGCGACGCGCCTGAATGTATCGGCAGCTTCCATAAACCCCTCTTTTTCTGCCACGTCTCCAAACCCCGGGTAAAGGGTACCCCATTCCAGTTTTTCACCTTCGGCGGCAGCGAAGAGATTTTCTGCAACCGTCCCCAGAGTTCCGCTGGGATACGCCGCAGTTATTTCGGCCATCCCCCCCGGGAGCAGCTTGAAAAACAGTTTTGCATGCTCCCGTTCGTTATCCGATGTTTCCTGGAAGATACCGGCTATTTGTTCATAGCCTTCTTTTGCGGCTTCACTTGAAAAAAATGAGTATCTCGTACGGGCCTGGGATTCTCCTGCAAATGCTGCGAGGAGATTTTTTTCCGTCTGGGAACCTTTTCGTATCATGGTAACGCCAATACGTATGATTGACAGACGGGGGTATAATGTTTTATGGACCTTTTACCGAAGTCTTACGAAATATCAGGATCTATTGTTAACACTTTGGTATGTGGCCCATCGATTGTCATTGTACGAGATGATTCTTATTATTCCCGACAGGATGAGGAGAATTAAACTGACTGAAAGGGACGTAAAGGGCATTCTTGCCAATTATTCATACGTGACAAATGTGAACCTGGTTCACACCTGGTCGGGCAGCGGGAGACGTGGTGGCAAAGATGACAATTCTGCGGTAAGCTTCGGGATCACTGAATTCCGGTAATGAAAACAGGGATTTCTGAATATTACTGATAGTTTCCGGCGTATGGTGTGTCTGACCCCCCTCATGTCCTGTCTGGATGAGTTTTGCCTGGACCATGGCTAAATTTTCATGTGCTTCACGGCAGGAAGGCTCAATTCTCAGGGCTTTCTCATACTTCATTACCGCTTCCTCATACCTGCCTAAGCGTGAAAGGCAATTACCCATTTCATTGAATGCCTTCGAGAATCCCGGTGCAACCGTAACTACCCCCTTCAGGAATCTCAGGGCAGTCTCGTATTTCCCCTGCCCCGATAACTCCTTTGCTTTCCTGTAGAGAATTTGTGCTTCGATTGATACGTTTTTTCCATTCACTGGCATCATGTAAGAACCCCCTTCACAGGAACGTTCAGAATCTTCCTGTGTTCAATCCGACATATCTCCATCAAATTATCAATATTTGCAAATCAGGCATGCTCGTCAGCTATGCCATGCAGAGACGGTAATCATTTACAAAAAGGGATGTAGGTAAGATCCGGAAATTAAAGATCAAACCCTCTATACTCCCTCAATCATGTTCTTTCATCGTTCCTGCCAAGGACCCAAAAAAATTGATCTAAAGCGAAAAAGAAGCAATTAAATATTTTTGGGGATAGGGTAAAGTCCACCCCTGACGTATAGTTAATGCAATTATTTTGATTTCAAACAGACTTGGATTCGGTTCTATCCCGACCGGGGTTACCACAGCGGCGGGGCAAAGCCCCGAGGGCGTCATTGAATATCGATAGGGTGCGAGTGCTATTTTGTAGGGAGGGAAAAATTCTTTGAAGATTTCCGGTGCGATAAACAGAAAAAATTCCCGATGCACACTCCTGCAGGAAAAATCATGCGAGGGGCGCGATTTGAACGCGTGAACCCCTTCGAGACTAGGCCCTCAACCTAGCGCCGTTGACCGAGCTTGGCTACCCTCGCAATACAATTTTTTGCACCCGGGCGGGATATTTTTTGGCCTGTAACCGTCCCTCAATTGTCCTGTTGACACGGGTCCGGCTCTCCTCGCTCTCGTGCCATAACAATGAGGATGTACATCTAAAATAATGTATCCATCTTTTATTCACTGTATGTCAGGACCCGGATCCGCCGGACAATCCTGCAGATGTTGTATTGCGGGATCGTTCCGGACATAGTCATGTAATGTATATTTATTATCACTGACGCCCGATCTCATCCTATGTGGTCAGATATAATCCATGAATTTGCTGACTCCCCGGCCCAGAGTAAGGTGGTCCGTTTTCTTCTCGAGAACGGCTTCGGGGTCAATAAGGAGGGCAGGGTGATCTGCAATAGCATTGAGATCCCCGCGACTCAGGTTGCAAAAGTGATCGGGTCTGACCGCAGGGTCGTCGATGCCACTGCGCACAGGATCCTCACTATTCCTGTTCTTCGGGATATTTTTCTCCAGATGAGAGCCACGCCCGATCTTTCAATGGCTGCTGAATCCCTCGGCCTGTCCGTTATCACGGTCCTTCCGAGAAATGCTTCAGAACGGGGGATTATCGGTGCTGCAGTCCGGGTACTGTCGGCTCATAATCTTTCTATCCGGCAGATATTCGTTACCGACCCCCAGCTTTCTGAGGAACCGAAACTTGTCATTATCATCGAAGACCTGCTTCCTCCCGGGGTCGTCGAGGAGATACGGTTGCTTCCCCAGGTGAGGAAGGTAATTATCTGAAAATACGCCGGTTAAAAACTTCAGAACCTGCCTGATTCAGAAGCATCAATCGTATTTTGATGAGGATTTTTTCCGGAAACTTTGGGATAATTATTATATCAATACATGCTGTTTACCAAAAACACCTGGAAAATTGGACCGGGTTTCTTCCGCAGTTACCCGGTTAACATGGTATTATTTCCAGTTCTGTAAGAATTCCCCGACATCGGTTCGTGCTCCCGGCATAAGGGGTTCGCCATGGCCGGAGAGCATCGTATCAAACTCGAGAAGAAGAATTTTACCCACCGATTCCTTCACCTTGTCCATGTCCGTTGTAAATTCTTCCGGCGGGGCGTGGATTACTCCGTCAGAGAAACGCAGCGTGTCCCCGATAAAGAGGAGTTTCCTGTTCGGGTCGTAGAGCGCAATGCTCCCCGGCGTATGACCGGGGCAGTGAACACAGGTCAGACCTGCAATTTTATCTCCGTCCTTTAACAGCACATCCGGTACCAGCGTCTTGATCTTCATGCCCATGGGCCAATCCTTTTTTCCCGACAGAAACCCCGCATCATCGCAATGGATCGCGACCTGTGCCCCGGTCAGGTTTTTCAACTCATAGACGTTACCCGAATGGTCGGGATGATAATGAGTAAGGATGATGGTGGAGACCTCGTTCGGGTTCCTCTTCAGCGTGACCCTGATGTAGTTGATGATTTTCCTGCTGTTATCGGGAAGTCCCGTATCGATCAGGACAATTTTTTTCCCGTTTATAGCATAGCTGTTCCCAATGATCCCGTCGATCTGATGTATACCCGGCATGATCTCCATGTTATCACCTGATGGTTGCGGCACTGAAGATACCAAAAAAATCTTCGTGCTTTTCGTTTATCCTGTATATATTATTCTCCTGGGTTTATTATTCTGGCGCGAGAAGTTTCTCACCCATCCGGCCCTGGACATAGATGGGGTGACAGTTCTGGATTGGTACGTCATCGTATTGTTTTTCCATGTTTCCCGGACATCCCGGACCTATCGATAATCACGCAATTCAATCCCATTTTTCTTCTCCTGGTATGTCTCCCTATGGGCCATCAGTCAGGATGCCTTCACCTGCAGAACTTTAAGAGTGAAGAAAATACCTCAACTCCGGTTCCCTGCAAACGAACAAGTCCCTTTAGATCTTAACCGAAGCGCGCCTCTCAAGCACACCAGCGACGGCTTCGTACAGCTGGGGAAAACTTATTGGTTTCATGAGATACTGGACGAACAAATTCCCATATATCTTCAGCTCTTCCGTTGTCGGGTTTTTTCCTGAGACCATTATCACCGGGATATGCCTTGTTGAAGGGTTGTTTTTTATCTGCACGAGGGTCATCCAGCCATCCATCGGTTCCATCATAACATCGAGGAGGATAATATCCGGGGGCTTCAAATGGATGAGATCGATACATTCCTGACCGCTCGTCGTCTCGATGACATTGTAACCCTTCTTACCGAAGAAAATTGCAAATATCCCGAGTATATCTGTATTATCATCGACAAGACAGATCGTGGTGGTCATAATGCCTCTTCAATGGATCGGACCCGTTTAAATCATGGGCTCCGCCTGTCCATGCTGGTAATGTTCGATGAGGAACCTCCGGACTTTTTCCGATTCAAGCCATCCTTCATCCAGGCGGCTCACCAGGGAATCGATGAGGGCCACCTGCTCGAGCACCTTCGCGCTGTACGTTCCGCCACAGGATTCCATCAGGGATGTTATGACCTGGAGGGGGTTCCTGATCTGGTCGTTGAGAATATGAAACTGTTCGTTGTTCTTTTCGATCTGTCTGATCCCCTCCTCCCTTAGCTGTTCCTCAAGGCGCACACGGTCGGTGATATCCCGGCAGACAACAATCACCGCATTAACATTGCCGTCGAGGTCTTTTAAGGGAATTAGACTGGAATCGTACCAGATAGTTCCCTGATGGCTTTTTACCCGGTCCTGGCGCCGGATCTTTTCCCCCCACCAGATTACGCGGGAGATAAAATCATCAAGGTTTTCAACAAATTCGGCAGATAATACCTTAAGATAGGGTTTCCCAAGTACCGTATCGGGATTTTCGCTAAAATGCCTGAGTACGGCACTGTTTGCATATTCAAGCAGGCGTTCCCGGTTCACGATGAAGATCAGGTCGTCCGAGAGTTCTGCAATGGTATGATACCGGTCTTCAAATTTTCTCATCATCGTCTCCATGGTGTGCTTGTAAAGGGTCATCGATATCGATGTCCGGATCTTCTCGTCCGAAAGCGGTTTCGTCAGGTGCCCGAAGATACCGGTGTAAATCGCATTATTAAACGTATCGGTGCATTCGTAGGAGGTTATGATAATGATAGGTATGGCAAAGCGCTGCCTGAGATACTCAGTTCCTCGTATTCCTTCTGCATCGTCCATGTTCGTCAGATCGATAATGATAAGATCCGGGTGAATCCGGCGGATAATTTTAGCCGCATCTTCGGGGTTATCGACCACCATCGGTACGTCATAGCCCATTGCACTGAGCCGTGCCCGGGTGCCGGTCCCGCAAACAGACTCGTTTTCTACCAGGAGAATTTTGATTTCAGCCATATTGCCACCTCCGCCGCCCGGTCCGTCCCGTACCGGGTATCCTGGACTCTCATCGTTGTACGGCCTTTATTCCGGGAAATGATTCGTGCCAGGGAAAGATTTATGATCATCTACGGCGACTCCAATGTGTCTCGCCGCCCCCGGGATACCACCTTACTATTCTCCCCCTAGCTGTAGTATCCGGGTGGAAGATTGCACAGGTAGTGATTTATTTATCACGGGCATGCAGATTAATCGCAACGATTAACATTAGCTTGTGCGGTGAATTTTCATCGGCATAACGAATGTTATCCGGGACAGAGCTTAATTTTCTTCATGGCATATTCATTTGAAGAAAAGATCGGAATTTTTCCATTCCATGAAATCGGCGTAAAGGACCGCATTTTGGAAAAATTACATTCGCTTGTCGATATTGTTGCCTTCAGTTCATTGATCCTTGCCTTCACCGGGGGATTTGGGATTTATGCATCCTGCTATATCGAGGGTGTGCCCTGGTTCCCTGCACTGGGAGTAATCATGACCCTGGTTTCATTCTCCGTATATAACCTCAACAGGAAAACTGACGAGCAGGAAGATGAGATTAATCACAAAAAACGGTATTTATTTACAAAAAAATTTGAAAAATATCTTTTTTACGGGGCACTTCTTGCCTATGCCGCAGCCCTGTTAATCAGCGGATTATATGGGGTTATTGCAGTGTTGGTGACGTGTATTCCTTTGATTAGCGGGATATTTTATAGTGAGCCTATTTTACCGGCACGATGCGGTTACCGCAGGTTAAAAGAAATTCCGGTAATAAAAAATATTCTGGTTGCGGGAGCATGGGCCGCCACAATCACACTTCTCCCCGTATCGTTCAGTTCATTAGTTCCAACCATGGGGACTCTTATAACCGGGGTATTTTTTTTCAGCTGTGTTTTTATCGGATCAGTACTGCCCGATATCCGTGACCTTGAGGGGGACATCGCATCGGGAATTACAACAGTTCCTGTCCTGATTGGAATTCCAAAGACTACCGTGCTTCTTTCCCTTATGGCGTCCGTTACGTTCGGAATAATTTTTATTTCAGGGGTGGGTCACTACTCACCCGGGAGCGTTTTGCTTCTATGCCTCGGGATTTTTTATATGCTGTTTTGCATCCTCTCTATGGAAAGGCTGGTTAATAAAAATATTATCTGCGATATTCTTGGAGACTGTGTTTTTATTATACTGGGAATAGTGACATTTATCCTGATTGCATCAGGCATGTATGGTTACTAGTAATCATCCTCTTTCGTTTTAAAAAAGCAATAGCATTTTACACCTGCAAACCTATTAATGTCATTTAGTATGGCGTTTACATCCCTGGAGGCATATGAGGAGCATCAGAAATTAATTCACTCTATCTATAGTTCCCGTCTGAAGATTCAGATTTTGCTCACTCTTCTGACGGAGCATCCGTCCCTGTCCAGACTCCGTGAAATCACGGGCAGTACGTCACAGGCACTGATTCCCAAAATCAGGAGTCTTGAAAAACAGATGCTTCTCCAGTCAAAAAATTATGAATATGTCCTTACCCCGCTTGGAAAAATTGTGGCTGATAGCGTGGCCGGTTTCGTGAATCTCATGGCAGGAATCGATAGGCACCATGTATTTTGGACGACCCACGATCTTTCAGGAATCCCGATGGAATTCCTTGCAAGAGTCGGAGAACTCCAGGATTCTGAAGTGGAGCTGGACACACAGGTCGAAGTCCTGCATGTTTACTCCCACTTCCTCAAAATCGTCAGGGAAGGAACGTATATTCATGGCATCTCATCAATTATGAGTCCCGGAGTCGCCGAAAACGTTGCTCTGCGGATATTTGAGGGAGTCCCGGTCGAACTCGTGGTAAACGATGACGTCGCGGCAATGCTTTGCCGGGAACCCTATTTCACTCAGGTCGCGCAGATTGCCAATTTTGAGAATTTCAAAGTATATGTAATAAAAGGGGAACTCAAGATTGGTGTTACTGTCACCGACAAGCAACTTTCGCTGGGACTATACAGAAATGACAATCCGATCTACGATAGCTCAACAGATCTCTCGAGCTATGATCCCCAGGCTATTGCGTGGGGTGAAGGTGTATTCAGATATTACCGGGACCGATCGACAGTTCTTGACCTGAAAACGACGTTCTCGAGAAAATAGGCAATTCCGAAACGTTTCGTAAGGTTTTTATATCCACCCCCGGCCTGGTGAAAATCAGCGCCTGAACAGTTCCATCTCGAGCCAGAGACGGTATATCCGTCTCCTGATCTTTCTTTTCAGGGCGAAAGCCTCCATCAGGTCCTTTTCGATCGATATTTCGTGCCCGCCTCCGACGAGGTTGTCCGCGTTCGCCACGATCTTTTCCTCGAGGGTTTCCGGTAGGCAATCTATGGGCAGCAGTCCAAGCAGGCTGCATTCGTCGGCAGTCAGTCCCGCCCCGGTATGACGTTCCACAATCCTCGCCACTTCTTCGGGCAGTCCGAGATTCCTGCAAATTTCCGCCCCCGCCTGGGCATGGCCGATTCCGTGGGTCTTTGAACGCCCGATATCGTGGAGCATCGATCCCGCAAGGACAACATCATGATCGGCACCGGACACGGGGTTGACATACCGCATGGCAACCGCAGAGACAGTTGTGCAGTGGACGATGACCTTCCTGCCGCATCCTGCAGCGGTAAGGAGATCCCGGTATGCACCGCCAGGTTCACGCATACCCGAGAGTCTGCCTGATCGTATCAATCCGGCGTTTTAGTGCCCTGAGCAGTATCTCGTTATCAAAATGGTCCATCTGCTGGTTGCAGTCCTGGCAGATGAAATTGAAATCCATTGCCTGGTTGAACGTGCAGATAATCCCGCACTGTTTACAGATGTAAAAATCGTTTTCTTCCTCAAAACGTTCCCTGGCCTCAAGTT
The DNA here is from genome assembly GCA_035543455.1 of Methanoregulaceae archaeon. Lineage (GTDB taxonomy): Archaea > Halobacteriota > Methanomicrobia > Methanomicrobiales > Methanospirillaceae > CAIKOD01. The sequence continues at coordinate 41,278 of DATKKE010000058.1, read as the reverse complement.
TTTCCAGCACCCGTTCGAGGTCCTCTTTAATCGCATCGTAAATGGTATCAAGGCGTAGCTGCCAGAGGTACGTCAGCCATCCGGTCTCGTTATTTTTTATCCGGCGGTATTCTGCAAGCCGTTTTTCGTAGAGTGTATAAAGTGTATGACGGACAGAATTCAGGTTGATACCCGTTTTTGCAGCGAGCTCTTCGTCACTGTATTCCCCGTCTTGTGGATATTTCTCGAGGAGTGCCAGCCCTTCTTCACCGATAAGCCGCAGGATATAGGCCCTGATTGCCTGGTTATTCAATAATTCTTCCATCACGACGACCCCTTTATATATTGTGCAATGGTGCTAATATGTTTATCCAGCGCCGATAAAGCTGTCATCCGATCGGGCCCCGATCCATAGACGCTTACGACCGCGGCTCCTTTCCCGAACGATGACCCCGGCCAGGGGATATCAGAAATGAATGAAGAATATTGCAACAAATCTTTTTCAATGACCATATCCTCATCGGCGAACAGGATTTTCCGGGCCGCAAAGTGACGGGGCTGGATATCACTATCCGGCAGGCGCCCCTCGCATGCCATCACATGGAGAGAGAACAGGTTTACGCCCGTCGCCATCTCCACCGTGTCCACAGTCCCCTGGAACCTCGGGTTCACTTCAATGACATATGGCCTTTCTCCTACGACGAAATCCACACCCAGGGTTCCGATACATCCGGATTCGGATGCGATCTTCTCGGCGATTCTCACCATTTCACCGGCAAGAGGATGAATAAACGGGGTAACCGACCCTGAAAATCCAAACCGGGCTTCCTCGTCATCTCTCAGGATCTGTTCGTTTACTGATACCGCTCTCGCATCGATGCCGTTACTCACACAGCAGACACTCGCCGGGATGCCCTGGACAACCTCCTGCCAGATCGCAGGCGGATCTCCCATTGTCTCCTTCCAGGCGATCCATTCGTCCCTCGTACGGACAACGGAATTTCGCCAGCCCCCCGATCCGACCGCCGGTTTAAGCATCGCGGGAAATGTCCCTTCGGGGAGTGTTGCGGGAACAGGGACCCCGAGACGGGAGAGAGACCGGGCAGTCTGTCTTTTGTCCATAAATGGCGCCGCGGTTTCCGGGGACGGTGCATATCTTGGAATTGGTACGTGTATTAATTCTGCTCCCGACGTGGGGACAAAAAGGTCGAACCTGTAGCATGCGGCCATCTCCATTATTGTTGCAGGCAGCGTCCCGAGATCTGAAAAAATCCGGCAGTCATCGGTGACGGCAACGAGATCCTGGTCACAGAAATGGTCAACACAACAGACCTCGTAGCCTGCATCGTGTGCCGACTGAGCCACATGCCGGGTTGCGAAGCCGGCAACCAGGACACGTCTCTTCATTTCGCTTCTGTCTTTTTCCCCTGCCTGCATGGGACGACTCTTATCTTAGCATCCGGGAATTCCAGGTCGAGCTCCTCACCGTTGAAAATACGGTCAAGAAATACCGAAAGGCTCGCAATTTCTGAATGGGGCTGTCCGGTAACGGAAATATTGTAATCCGAGATCCCATACACCTCGCCGGGAACTTTTTCAGCCCCGACCACGACGAGGATTTTCTCATGGGTTTTAATCTCGCCTTCGTACTCCCGGATAGGCAGACCGTACATGGTAAGATGGACCACAATACCGCCGGAACGTTTCCAGTCTTCAATGCAGCGGCGCCATTTCACCTTGTCCTCGATGAAAAAGTCCCCGCCCCATTGTTCAACGACGCGTTCGATGCTCCGGACGATTCCCTTGTCCTCCCCGGCAAGGTACATGCCGCGGGCTCCCAGTGCACGGGAAAGAAGACCGACATGGGTTGTGACCCTCTGGTCACGTTCGGGACGGTGCCCAAGCCGCAGAACGACGATCTCCATCCTATTCCCCCTGTTTTTTCGGTTTCACGACCCCGTCTTCGATGATAACCGGTGAGTCATCGGCATACCGGCACTGGCAGAGGAGGAGCATCTCAGGCACGGAACGTGCAGAGAACCGGCCCCCGGTACTATCGATAAGGAAATAAGAGACAAGACGCCGGACGGTTCCTGCGGCCTCTTCAGGTGTGCACCCGGTCTCCTGCACGATAGTGCCCGTGTCTGACACCTTTCCCGCGAGGATAAGGTGGTACACGATCCAGTCGAGGTCTTCTGGTTTCACGGGCACATATAGCACCTTTGGAACATTATACCTTTCCGGAATGGTCACCACGACATTTTTCACAAAGCCTGTCCTATGATATTTCATGACTGCCGTTTCCCAGGGGACACCATACCGGGAACTCGCGAAGCTGGCCGACTCCCTGTTCAAAGCGAGTGGTGACGATGAGGAACGCCTTGCATCTCACCTCGATACTGTCAGCACGGACCTGCGCCATGAACTGTTCGTGTCCGACCTCCTGAATGCATACCAGGTGTTTTATTATTTTTTCCGGGAATCGCCCGGAGACCTCGGAAAAGAACGGATGATACTCGCGCCCGCGTCATTGCTCGTGCACGGGATGGCAATTCTTGAAGTGGATTATCTTGAAGTGATCTTCTCAATGGACCCTGATGAACCGGTTATCACCGTCAGGGATGAAGGACAGGTCCTGGCAAATTACCGGGGAAAAACGGCATACCGGGACGCAATGCAGTTTATTGACGAGAGCCTCTGATAAGGTCCGGACTTCACGGATCCTGGTTATGGACGAGCTCATTTTCAGAACCCGAAGCCGGCGGTAATACGCTCTTTTGTGACCTTCGCAGGGACGACATGAGGAATCGTTCCCCAGGTTCCGGTCCAGGTACCTATAATTGCACAAACCCCATCCACTTCTCCTGGATCCAGACGACTGAATACTGAAGTGTTCCCTGGCCTGATCTCGTTACAGACCGCAGTGGCCCAGGCATCCGACAGTGCCACATCCCGGGAGAGAACCGTCACGGCATCAGCGATCCCGAGCGAGATCGACGCTCCGACCGTAGCTGACGAAGTACAGATGCCGTATATCCCTTTTTTTGGGGGGATAATGAACGCAAATCTGTCGCTTAACGGCGACGTCCCGGCATGGATTCCTATCAGGACTTCCCGGTCGGATATCAGCGCGATATCCCCCCCGTTATCAATAATACCAAAATGGGCACCGGATTTTACCATCGCTTCGACACCTGCCCATGCAATAGTCCCTGCAACGGCAGCCATGGGCCCGACACCGGCCCTGGCGGCTGCTTTCGCCATCCGGGTAATCGTCAGGTCAGAGGAGTCCGGAGTATAGGGTTCAAATGTGGTCCGGAAAAACGGATCGCGGAAGATGTATCGTTCAAGCTCCTGGCGGGCCTGGATCATGGCACTGCATGCATCGTCAATAAAAGCCTGTTCCTCCGCGATAACGGTGGCGATCGTTTCCCTCATCTCAAAATGGTGTCTGATCATGACAGGGGCCCGGATATCCAACATTCTGTTACAACTCCCACGCTAAAATATGCGCAGGATGTTCGGGCTGGAGGTAATACCCGAACCGGCTACTCCATACCGGATTAACTGAGTGTATATATCAGGAAGATGAACGTCTTTAAAAAGAGATGATAAAGACCCACAGGTCGCGCCACCTGAGTTCGTGGCATAGAGGAGGACAACGGGAGAGTAGCAAGTACTTCCTCATGATCAGGGTGAACGACTGGAAGCTATTGAAAAAAACAGATTTCATCCGTCATCTTGTCAACGATATCTACAACTTCCCGCCGTTCCAGCACATTACCTTATACGGACCGTTTTTCAAAAAGAGCGGTCTTCAACCGGACGCGCTTTGTAATGCAATCGAATCAGCCTGCAAACGGTCCCCCGGATTTGTGCTGAAATTATCCGGATGGTTATTGATGCGGGGGCGGAAAGGCCTGGCAATTGCCCATGATATCGATACTTCACCTGCATTCAGGGAATTCTACGACATTCTCTGGCACTCACTTGCCCCCCTGACCGAGAGCCTTAGCTGGATCGATCGCGATCCGCTGCGACGACGGTTTCACATCAGTCATTCCTATGATATGAGAGTCACAGACGCGGAATCGGTTTGTGAGACTATTCGGGAGGCAATCGAGGCAAAACATGAAGATGGATCTGCTGGTGCCGTCGGGCCGGGTGGACCGGAGAACGGGGATACCTGCGTCCTCCTTCCCGAATACGCCCCCCTGACCGTATTTCGGGTCGCTCTCATTGAGAATGGTTCTGTCCGGGGAGAATTTGATATGCCATCCGGAATATGGCTTCCCCGTGCCCTTGCATATCATCCCGGGAGGATGGCAGTCTCGCTGAAACAATATCGCCGTCTTTCGGGTATTGAACTGGTCGGCCAACAGAATCCAGCTGGAACGCCTCCTTTTGTTACGTCCGATCTCCATCTGGGCCATCTAAATATTATAAAATATTGCCGAAGGCCGTTTTCATCTGCTGATGAAATGGATGAAGTTCTCATAAACAACTGGAACAAGGTTGTCCATGGGGACGATGAGATACTGTTTCTCGGCGACCTCAGGTATGGTCCGGCCGCTGCGCCTGCGGGGGAGTATCTCAGGAAGTTAGAGGGAAGGATCTCCCTCATCCGGGGGAACCACGACGAAGACCTCCCGGAATCTGTTTCTTTCCTGGAAAAAAGTTTTGGCGGTCTGGATTTCCTGTTTATCCACGATCCTGCCCAGGTACCAACGGACTTTCAGGGCTGGACCATTCACGGTCATGCCCATAACAACAATATAGGGGAATACCCGTTCATTGATTTTATTCACCGGCGGGTGAACGTGAGCACCGAAATGACAGGTTATCGTCCGGTTTCCTTAAAGACCATCCATGGGTATATCCTGGGCGGCAGGGAATGTGACAGGATCGACATGCTTCCCCTGGCGCCTCCGGTAACGGTGAAAGATCAGAAATAAAGGTTCAGGAATTTTCTTCCTGTTGTGAGAGGGCGTTGTGGGGACAAGCCGGGATACAACGTCCGCAAAGAACGCAACGACCTTCGTTAATGGAAATTTTCCAGTCACTATCCAGGTAAAACACGTCCTGGGGGCAGACACTGACACAGGCTCCGCAGTCCACGCATTCACGTTCGTCGAGGGTAATCCCCCGGTCAAGCATCCGCACGCTTGCCCCGAGATCTGCCAGTTTTTCCCTGATCAACTGGCAGGAATCATCGGGTATATCGATCAAAGCCTCCCCTTCGGACGAGTCGATGACAGCCCGCTCGACATTGATCAGCACTCCAGTATCCTTGACGACCTGGGCAATAATCGGCTTCCTGCCGGTCTTCCTTGAGAAGGTGACGAGGAGTTTCATTTCAGCCACCTTCCGCCGAAGAGTTTTCCCAGATCGGTCGCAGTAAGCATGGCAACTACATGCATCCCCGGGTCAACAACAGGCAGGGCACTGATATTATGGCGTTCCAGTTTCTGGACAGCGATATCGACCGCTTCATCCGGGGTTGTGGTGACAACTTTCTTCCTCATAATATCCTTGACGAACACTGCTTTACCAGGGTTTGCGACTGCCTTTGAAATATCATAGGTAGTAACGATCCCGACCAGTACCCCATCCAGGTTGACAACCGCCAGGTGGTTTGTCTCCCCTTTAAGGAGGATCTTTGCAGCGGTCCTGATCTCCTCGCCATCCCCGACTGAAAAGACCTGGTGATCCATAATATCGAGCACACGCGGCCCGCGGACACTCTCATGCATCGGCTTCACCTGTGTCCCGGAATTAATTTTCCTTGTAGGCAGGAATAATTCCATTTTTCCCTCTTCTACCCAGTGTTGTAAGGTAACGGCAATTTCCCTCGCCTTCCGGTAACTTGAAAGCGAGGATGTCCGCACTTCTTCGCCGCCGATCTCCACCGCACCGCTCCGGAGCTCTGCGTACGTGACTTTCCGGATAGCCGGCCTGTTGCGGCTGGGCACACCATAATCAAGAATATCGATGGTGATATCTTCATCGCGGACGGCCGTGCTCCTGACCACCCCGGTATCGATAACCGGTATCGGTATGCCCACCCCCATGTAGAGGGTGACTCCGTAACCGTGCATCGTGGCCGCCCTCACATAATCCGTCGACATCTGTTTCATGTCGCCGGTGACCATCAGCGTCCCGAACCCTCCGGCCGGAGAGTGCTGTGTCCCTTCGCCAATCACCATCCCCTGCGCACCCCCGAGGAACAGGGGAACGCCGCCTCCGATAACACGAAAACCCGGGTCATTTGAAATCGGGTTTAGCGCACCAGCCCCAGAAAACGTCACGTTACCGGTATTCGGCAACAGCATGCCCATATAGGTATGAAGGGTACGGTCGGTGGTATTGGTCGCTGCATTATACCGCTGGTACGCATTTCTCGGGTTACACATGATCGCCTGGTTTAAGTTTTCGAGCAGGAGATCGGTGGTTATGGTCCGCCTGGGGTAGCAGTCGGTCCCGCGGGACATCGCCCTGAGTTCTACCGATTTCCCGGCGATAAAATCCTCAATGACATGGGCGCCGCCATACTGGTCCTCCCGGGTCGTGGACTGCTGGGTAGCACCGACATAGGTGTCTACCGCTGCAAGCCCACCATATGCCTCGACATCGTTCAGCCAGATACGCTCCATGCGGATAGGAGGTTCCGCGTGACCGAAGTTAAAAAATGCCCCTGATGAGCACATCGCCCCGAACGTCCCGGTGGTAACGACATCCACCTCACGGAGTGCTGCCTCTTCCCCGAGTTCCGCAACAATGCCGGGCATCTGTTCGGCAGTAACTACCCTTGCATTGCCATCCCGGATCCGTTCATTGATCAGGTCGATGGACTTTTTCATAAGTGAGGATATCGCGCCCTGTGGACTTATAGATAAGGATTTTATCGCAGGTACGGGATGGTATTTTAACCCTCATGCATTATAACCGTGTATGGATATTCGCGAATTCATCTCAGGGATGGAAGGAATAGCACCTCCCGCGCTGGCCGATGAGTTTGATGAGGGAAAGATCGGCCTTGTAGTTGAGGGCAGGACCGATATCGGCCGCATTTTTTGCTCCCTTGATGCATCAATCCATGCAGTCGGCGAGGCAGTCCGGGGGCAGGCAGACGTGCTTGTCGTTCACCATACCCCGATATTTCATCCTGTAACGTCTGTCCGGGGTCCTCTTATGCCGCTGCTTCGCACGGCACTCTCGTCGGGCATGAATGTCTATGTCATGCATACGAATTTTGACCGGGCGCCCGGAGGAATTAACGACACCCTCGCGGAACTGTTGGGACTCTGCAATGCGGCCCCGATGAAACTCGGGATAGTAGGGGACTGCCGTCTCAAACTGGAAGAGATCAGGAACATCCTCGGGTGCGAGCTGCTGGTATGGGGGAAATTATCGTCGCCCAGGCGCCTGGCCGTTGTCGGCGGCAGCGGATTCGATGCCGACCTCATCGATGAAGCAGTGACCCTCGGGGCAGATGCATTCCTGTCCGCTGAACCAAAACATTCGGTCATCAGAAATTCCCCGGTTCCTCTCATCCAGGCTACGCATTATGCCCTTGAAGCACCGGCAATGAAGGCACTTTCGGGCAGAATGGGCTGGACATTTATTGAAGACCCCCCGGCAATGGTCATTGTCCCATGAGTGAACCCCTCCCTGCAGAAGAGGCATTCCTGTGGAAAAGGCTCATGGAAACACGTGAGCTCTCGCCAGAATTACGGGATGAAATAATCCACCTCTTCGGGGATCGGGGAAGAACAGCCCTGGTTGCCGTTGAAGAAGGGCAGGTTAAAAAATATCTGGATTTTTTTATCGTGGTAGGCAGGAGCGACGAATATGTGGTCGAGGCCGAGTTCTGCACCTGCCGGGCACAGGTATTTTTGGGGTTTTGCTGGCATGTCCTTGCTGCAAGGATCGCGGAAATAACCGGAAATTTCGAGGAGATCGATGAATGGTACCATGAATTCATGGGAGGAGGAGAGCGTTAAGAGACCCCTCTCCCACACAGTTTTTAATTAAAAACCCCTATATTTAAAGAGAAACGTGGTTTTGCATGCTCGAACAAGAATATCAGCTCGATTATTTCAGACAAAACGGGCTTGTAAGGAAGACCTGCATCAAATGCGGATCAGCCTTCTGGACCCGGGATCCCGATAAGGTGATATGCGGGGACGCTCCGTGCGAGCCCTATAATTTTATCGGGAACCCGGTTTTCCGGAAGCATACGGTCGATGAGATGCGGGAGGCATACCTCTCTTTTTTTGAGAGAAACGGCCATACCCGGATCAAACGGTACCCGGTCGTCGCCCGGTGGAGAGACGATATTTACCTCACTATCGCTTCTATTGCAGATTTCCAGCCCTTTGTCACCGCTGGTATCGTCCCGCCGCCTGCAAACCCGCTTACTATTTCCCAGCCCTGCATCAGGTTGAACGACCTTGATTCCGTTGGTCGTTCCGGCAGGCACCTGACGATGTTCGAGATGATGGCACACCACGCCTTCAATACCGCGGAGCATGAGATTTACTGGAAAGACAGGACGGTTGAACTCTGCGACGAATTTATCCGATCGATTGGAGGTAACCTGCAGGCGGTCACCTACAAGGAGCATCCCTGGATAGGGGGTGGAAATGCCGGCCCGAGCGTCGAAGTCCTGATCGGCGGCCTTGAGGTTGCGACGCTCGTGTTTATGAACCTCGGCCGCCAGAAGACAGGCGGCGCCGGTATAGAACTCGACGGGGCGATGTATTACCCACTACAGAGCCGGATTGTCGACACGGGATACGGACTCGAGCGGTTTGTATGGGCATCGAGAGGCTCACCGACGATCTATGATGCAGTGTTCCCCGAGATGGTTTCGCGGGTGATGGAGGGTGCCGGGCTCGAACATATGCTCGAGGACTCGGAATATGCCAAGATACTCTCGCTCAACGCCAGGTATGCAGGACTCCTGGGGGACATCTCGGGTGCCAGCCTTTTTCAGCTCAGGAACAAGGTCGCCCAGGCGATCAATATATCCCCGGAAAAACTCGACAGGATGATCTCACCGATTGAAAAGGTCTATGCAGTCGTCGATCACACCCGCTGCCTTGCCTATATGCTCGGTGACCTGATTGTTCCCTCGAACGTACGGGAAGGTTATCTCGCCAGGCTTGTGATCAGGCGGACCCTGCGGATGATGAACGACCTGAAACTGAAGGAGAGTCTTGCCGACCTGGTAGAAGCGCAATCTGATATCATCGGACCCGGTACCTTCGAACAGGACATCATCGTTACCCGCGAGATTATCGACCGCGAAGTGGAGAAATATGCCCAGACACTTGAACGGGGTACGAAAATTGTCCAGAGGGTGGCACGCACATACAAATCAAAGACCCAGCGCGTGCCATTGAAAGAAGTCATTACTCTTTACGATTCCCATGGAATCCCCCCCGACATGATCAGGGATATCGCCACAAAGGAAGGAGCGGTCGTCGATCTCCCCGATAATTTCTATTCATTGATCGCCGATATGCATTCTGAATCCGAATCAGCCGTTCCTGAAGATGCTTTCGCGAAATACCAGGGACGGATCAGGGGTCTTCCGGCTACAAGAAAGTTGTACTACGAGCAGCCATGTGATACCGAATTCGAGGCAGTAGTCCTCGATTTCTTCGACGGGTTCGTAGTCATGGATCAGACCCTCTTCTATCCGGAAGGGGGGGGCCAGCCAGCGGACTCGGGTATGCTCATCACCCAGGAGAACATGGTCAGGATTACCGGCGTTATGAAAATCGGGGATGTGATACTCCACCAGCTTGAGGGAGGCGTACTCAGGCGGGGCGACCGCGTCAAGGGCATCGTCGACGATGAACGGCGCTGGTCTCTCATGAGGCACCATACCGCAACCCACCTCCTCCTCAGGGCTTCAAAAGAGGTGCTTGGTGCCCATATCCACCAGGCAGGGGCCCAGAAAGGAGTCGAGACATCGAGGATCGATATCAGGCATTTCCGCCACATCACTCCTGAGGAATTACAAAGGATTGAGATAGCGGTAAACAGGATGGTCCTTCTGGACCAGTGTGTCGATATAAAATTTGAGGAGCGCGGAAAGGCGGAACAGGCCTATGGCTTTTCCCTCTACCAGGGGGGTATCCCGCCCGGGAAGGAACTCCGTATTGTATCGGTCGGGGGTGATATCGAGGCCTGCGCAGGGACCCATTGCCCTACTACGGGACAGATAGGGATGATAAAAATCATACGCGTCGAACATATCCAGGACGGGATAGAACGGATCGAATTCTCAGCCGGGCTTGCAGCTCTCGGGTATGCGCAGCATCTCGACGACCTCGTACAACGTTCCTCAGATGTGTTTTCAGTGCAGCAGGAGAATTTACCCACCACGTGCTCGCGTTTTTTCAATGAATGGAAAGACCTTAAAAAAGAGAATGAAAAACTCTCGAAGAATCTCGTGGACCTCGAGATCGCCCAGATCGAGCCTGAAATTATCAAGGGGGTCGCGGTTGTCATCAGACGGATAGACCTCCCTGCCAAAGATCTCACGACGATTGCAAGCCAGGTGTCAGGCAGCGGCGGGGTGGCAATGCTCCTTTCAAAGAATGCAGAACGTGCGGAGGCAATAATATCTTCAGGTGTACCCCAGGTGAATGCCGGCGATATTATCGGTCAAATTTCAAACCTTCTTGGAGGAAAAGGAGGAGGAAACGCCGCACTCGCCCGGGGGGGTGGCAGCAATGTCGACCAGATAGAACTCGCCCTGAAGGTCGGTCGTGAAAGGATTGCCGCGGCGATCAATGGTTGAACCGTATGACAGGTGAAGGAGAGACAGAAATCGATAGGCCCCCGGTGTCGGGAGATATGCCTGATCCTGGGAAGGAAGTGATCGTCCTCGAACCGGGTGACGAACAGGCGCAGAAGATAGCGAAAGCCATGGGGAGCCAGACTGCAGGCGACATCCTCCAGCTCCTGAAAACAGGTCCGAAAACCTCCACAGAAGTAACGGAAACGCTGCAAATCCCCATGGGGACTGCCAAATACCATATCGAAAACCTCCTTGATGCGGGACTTATAGAAATAACAAAGACCAGATACAGTGTAAAAGGCCGGGAAGTCAAAATCTACGGACTCAAAGATCAACTCGTCATCGTGACACCGAGGATTGCAAATGTCCGTTCAATTCTCCTGAAATATGCATCCCTCTTTGGGGTCATGATTGTCGCAACGGCGGTAATCGGGGCGATCCTGCAGATGGTTTCGCCTGTGGCTTCGAATGCCTCATATTCGAGAAATGTCAAAGTGGCGGGTGAAATCACGGTCCCCTCCACGTTGCCGCTGGAGAATGCATCGGGCGGGGCAGGCGCAGGATATGCAGCCGGTGTCGCCCAGAATATCGTGCCGTCCCCTACGATGAATGCAGCGCACGATATGATCGAAAAGGCGACGGTTGCCCCGCCGGGAAGTATCCAGGTGCCGGTATCGCTTCCGATCCAGGATATCCTGCTGGCATTTTTCCTTGGCGGCTGCCTGGTAATCGCAGTACTCGTGGTATGGGATGTATACCAGAGAAAGAGGAAGAAAGCGGGGTAGCAGGAATCGGGTGCAAATTTTTTTTTTAAGAACGGTTTTACAAATTCAGGCTATGGTGAAATCCTGCCCTCGAAGTATTCGCGTAACTTACAAAATACTACGTTTACCAATGGTTTTTTTTATTGAATTCACATAATCTTAAGCTCCCGGGGCTCCGCCCCGTCGCTGTGGCGACCCGGTTATGACAGGGACTGTACTGGAAAACGATTCATTTATCAGTTCACGATGGACCCCTGTCCAATATCTATCCCGATAGGGGAGGGACGGGGGGCGGTGAAAATCCTTCCTGTCGAAATTTTTTAAACAGTAAAACAGGAAGAGGTCTTATTCGGTGGGTAATATCTCAAAAATTCAAAAATAATATTTTTATTCACTTATTTTCTGAATTTCCCGGAAACCAGGAATCCTGCAGCGCACAGACCTGCAAGTATGCCGAAGATCGGAGCAGGTGACTTTGTCGGAGTCGGTGCCGCTGTTGTGACAACCGGAGTAGAGGTCCGGATTGTTGTCGTGGGGATTGTTGTCTCAGGCAAGGTAACCGGCGAAGTAATTGTCGGAAGGGGCCCGCTCACCGAAAATGTTTTCTCACCGATATAGCTCCCGAGGCTGTCGGTAAATGTGACTTTATAATTTCCTTCCTGGTCAACAGCAACATTTTTTGAAAAATAACCTGCCTTACCTCCACCCTGGGTCTGCGTAGCGATGAATGCCGGGCCGAATACTCCTCCCTGCGGTCCAAGCACGTTGATCTGGACACCTGAATTTCCGGCATTGTCGAGGTATCCTTCAATGAGAAGGGCATTCGGAATACGCTGGTTTAAGGGACTCGTGATATGAATCTCACCTGACCGGTCGACCAGCTGGACAATTCTCAGGGTCTGAGAACTCGAACTGAGCGACCCCGCATCATTGCCCCTCATCACCGCTTCAACTTTATACTGTCCTCCCGGAAGACCGGTCGTATCGAAAATAACATTAAAGGTCCTGTCCCCGTTCTCGTTTTTATCGCCCGATACGGTGACGGGGACACTCGCAACCTGCGTGCCGACCTGGCCCGATGATGAAAAAACCATATCAAACGTCGTTCCTGCGGGGAAACTCGTCGTCCCGGTCACCGACAGGGGTGCACCGGCAGGGATTGCGCCCGGGGTGGTGATAATAAGCTCATAGGCGGATGCACTTCCCACGATTATGGCCATGGAGAAGAGGAGGAATAGTGCTATCGATCTCATGGAGATCAGGTTCAATCGTTGAAGGTAAATTGTTTCTGGAGAAGCCAGCAGTAGGGATTGGCTAATCCGGGTAATCGTTTGGGGTCATGTCCGGATGTTTCAGGATCACGGATATTGGCTGACCATAGCTGGCGGGATTCGTAAAATCCGGATTCTTTTCGAGGTACGTCCTGACGCTCCGGGTCGCGGATGCCAGCCGACCGCAGCTGGCGGGATTCGTAAAAAAAACATGGCGTGCCCGGGATTTGCAGGATGCCGTGAAATAGTGCGGGCAGGGAACACCATTGACCTTAACAGCACATCCCGATGAAATTAGAGAGGATGCGGAGACCGGTCGCACCGCTTTTTTCAGGATGGAACTGGACGCCGTACACGTTTCCGTCCGTTATGGCTGAGGAAAATCCGCATATGTATTCGGTTGTGGTGAGCGTATATCGCTCCCCAGTATCCGCGTAAAACGAATGGACAAAATACACGTATTCATCATCGGTGAACCCTTCAAACAGCGGATGCCCGGGTTTTTCCAGATGTATCTGGTTCCACCCCATATGAGGTATTTTATACCCCGGTTTTGCCGGGAACCTCTTTACCGTGCCGGGGATCAGGGAAAGGCCCTCGTGGAGCCCGTGTTCCTCGGATAATTCCATGAGCATCTGCATCCCTAGGCAGATACCCAGGACAGGTACGCTGCCGGAAGACTCAATAACCGTGGAACGGAGGTCCCCGAGCTGTTCCATGCCTTCGCGGAATGCCCCTACACCCGGCAGTACGATGCCGTCGGCCGATGCAATTTCCCCGGCATCGGACGTGATCACCGGCGACGCTCCCGCCTTCTCGAGGCCCCGGAATACGCTCCTGAGGTTTCCGAGCCCGTAATCAACAATCGCTATCGTGGTCATCGGGTGTCACCATTCACTGCTATCTCTGATCTGCCGGGTTATAAGAATTCCGCGCCGTGCCCGTGGACCGGACTACCGGTGCATTAAAAACACCAATCGTGGATACTCCCCAAATCTACAGGAAACGGAATGGCGCTTTCACCTGGACATTACAAGCCATCTTAGACCCCGATACCGAAATAACGAGGAAATTGTCATTTAAGAAACTATAACTTCATTTCCGGACCTTAACGGGATTTTTCCGGGGAATCGCTGTCAAACCATGCACCTGCCTTTTCAGCCGATCTGTGGAATGAAAAAGACCCGTGTTCTGACCGGCTGTGCCTGCCGGGCAATTTTTATCCTCCGGGAATGACAATTATTCTGTATGTTCGAGTCCTTTTCGCGCAGCTTTACCCTTATTAAAGAGAGTTGGAAGGTTCTCTCGCTTGACAAAGAGATCCTCCTGTTCCCCGTTCTTTCAGGAATCGCATTGCTGATCGTTCTGCTCTCATTTGTCATCCCGGTATTCTTTTTCGGATTAATTTCGCCAGGCAGTGCCTTTGTGCCTGGATCGATGTACATTCCTCTGCTCTTCCTGTTTTACCTGCTCTGTTACTTCATTATCATATTTTTCAATTCGGCCCTGATTACCTGTGCACGCATCCGCCTCACCGGCGGAGACCCGGTGTTCATGGACGGCATCAGGAGTTCGATGGCCCACATCGTTCCGATCTTAATCTGGTCCCTCATTTCTGCCACGGTAGGGCTCATCCTGCGGCTGCTCGAGGACAGGTTCAACAACCTGATCGGCCAGATCGTCTTTTCCCTGATCGGCGCTGCATGGAGCCTCATTACCTATTTCGTCATTCCTGTCATGATATTCGAGGAGAAAGGGACATTCGGGGCGATGAAAGAATCGATCGGTCTGTTCAGAAAGACCTGGGGCGAGAGCATCATCGGGCAGGCATCGATCGGCCTGGTGTTTGTCGTCCTCATGATTGCCGGAGCGATTCCGGTCGGAATCGCACTTCTTTCCGGATCGTTTACCGTTTTTATCGTACTCGCTGCGGTGTACGTGATTTATCTCGCAGTCCTCATGGTAATCGTTTCAGCACTCCAGGGTATCTATAACACTGCATTATATCTTTATGCAAAAACCGGCTCTGTCCCGGAGGCCTTTACGAAAGAGATTGTCGAGACCGCATTTGTCCCGAAAATGACCGGTGGCGCGAGAGGGAATATCTGAAACCTTTTCCTGGGAATACGGATCTCTTTCCACAACATTTTTATAATCCTGATAAGGGAAGAACATATGAAAAACCCATACCCGGGTTCTTATAAATCATGGTTAACAATGTCAGATCAGGAAATAATCTGTCGAAAATTGGTAAAAACCCTGAATTTCACAGCAATATTTATATATTAAAAAAATAACAAAGATTATAACCACAAATGGTAGGAGGTGGACTTGTAATGGCTGGAGCAGCTAAGAAGCCGGCAGCAAAGAAAGAAGCGGCCAAACCGGCGGCCAAGAAAGCCGCACCAAAGGGGAAGAAATAACCCCCTTTTACCGTTTTTTCCTTTTTTAGAATTTCAGATATCAATTATGGGATGTTTCATCCTCTTCCTGAGTCTTATCCCGTTTACCAGGAGCATGAACCCGATTAACAGTGCCAACGTTCCTACGATGATCATCAGCATCCGGAGAACACCTGATGGTTCGACAAATATCAGGATGCCAAGGAAGAGGGAGATTATAGCAATAATTATCCGGCTTACAAATCCTTCAGGGACAGCCGCCCGGCCTTTTGTTGCACGGGTAAGCAACACCAGGGCGCTTGCAAACATCCAGACTGCAAGAATCAGGATTATGACAATCCCCCAGAAGTCTACCGGCATGAACCGGACGATGATGCCCGCCATGACTATACCACATCCTCGGTACATAGCCCCCCGGTCCTGAACGCCCAGGCGACCTGCATTAAATCCGTCCCAGATAGTGATGCAGCCAAGGGCTATTATTGTCAGGGGAAGTATTACGGTTACGATTCCGCTAAAAATAGCCAGCGGATAGAATATTATGAGAACCCCGAAGATCATGATGAATATTCCGGATATCACCTGCTGCTGCCAGGTCCTTTCCTGGCCGGCAAGAATTTCGTTCGTATTCCCGCTTTTTTTCCTCGTGCCCGCTATGAGGGTGACGAATGTATCCCCGATCATCAGGAGCAGGGGTGCATCGTCGATCAGGTGAAGATAGGGGTGGATTTCCGGGTCATAATTATCGAGGTGGACCTTCCATTCCGTTCCGGTCTCATGCACGTGATAGCGACCCTTCCGGTAACTGTTCAGGGTGCCTGGCGAAGGGACATTAATGGCAGATTTTTTCCATCCTGCATCCAGGGGTTCGGTCACCGACTGTTTAGGGATGGTAACCTCCCAGACACCCTTATCCAGGGGCCCGAGGAATTCGTCCAGTTCAGTCAAAAAATCCAACTCTCTGCTTCTTATAGAGAATATCAGGGGCTCCTATTAGTAGACACCGATCAGGAATGAGGGTGAATTCTAAAACAGTGACTTCGTCTGAATATAAATTTTTTTACATGCTGTTTATTGTCAGGTTATGACACAGATAAACATCGTAATGCGCCGACCGGGATTCGAACCCGGGTTTAGGCGTTGGCAACGCCTAGTGATAACCACTACACTATCGGCGCAATAAGGCTCTATTGTGCTTTACTAGATGCGTATGCAACTATAATAAGCATATCGAAAACCTGCCAAGCCTGAATCTCAATAGTTCCATCTGCTGAAAAAAAGCCCGCTTCGGTAGTAGTTCACGGGACTCGCATAAAATCCAACATCTTAATGTGACAAAATCACTCACGTATAGCTGATGCTCCCTCTTATGATCGACTTTTCGGGGAAAAAAGTGATCATCTTCGGAGGGGGGGATGTGGGCGCAAGGAAAGCGGCATATTTTTCGGGGCAAACAGATGTAACGGTAATTTCACGCTCGTTTTCGACCTGGTTCGACAATCTGTGTGTCACGAAAACGATCGCCGATATCTCGGACACCGGAGATGCGGAACTCAGTACGATAATAAATGACGCGTTCCTGGTAATCGCCGCTACATCTGATCCCCTGCTGAATGACAGGATTGGCAGGCTCTGTTCGCACGAAGGGGTCATGTTCAATAACGCGACGGGGGTGAACGGCGATGTTATCCTCCCGTCAAAAATCGAGGGGAAGCATTACCTCGTCGCAATCAGCACGGGAGGGGAAAGTCCGGGAGTCTCACGCTACCTCAGAGAGCACATCAGTACCGCGCTGCCCGGGCTTGATGAGATGATCGAACTCCAGGGACGGCTCAGGGAGAGATTGAAACTGACAGAGCCGGAACAGTCGAAGAGGAGCCATCTCCTCCGAAGGGTATTGAACGACCAGGACGTGTGGCATGCAATCGGCGTCTCTCCGGAAGCCGGGTGGGAACTCATAGAGACGAGGTACCTCCATGATTGAAGAGGGCAACACAGCAGAACCAATCGACGAACCCTGTTTTTCGCCCCTTGCGATGGCGGGAATCAATCACCATACGGCCGATGTAGCCATGATCGAAGAGTTTCGCTTTTCCGACGATGCAGGATTCCTCGCCAGCACAAAAGAGAGATTCAAGGCCGCGATCCTTCTCCAGACCTGTAACCGTGTCGAGGTGCTCGTCCATGGGGACGGACAGACACTGGCTGATTTCCTTCGGGAAAAGGGAAGGACCGGATTCACCCTCTTCAAAGGAAAGGATGCGCTCCGCCACATCCTTGAAATCTCCTGCGGGATCGATTCGATGATCGTCGGTGAAGACCAGATCATCGGGCAGCTTAGAACCGCAATGACGAGGGCCCAGGAAGCAGGTACGAGCGACAGCATCCTGGAACTCTGTGTCAACAAGGCAATCCACGTCGGCATCGAGTGCCGGAAGAGGACCAGGATCAGCCGTGGTGCGGTCTCCGTAGGTTCTGCCGCGGTCCTGCTCGCAGAAGAACAGATCGGCAGTCTCAGGGGCAGGCATATCCTTGTTATAGGGAGTGGCGAAATGGGCCTGCTGGTGACCCAGGCACTGGCCGCCAAAGACCTGACCGCTATTTACGTGGCAAACAGGACTCACGAGAGGGCGGTAATCCTCGCAGAGAAGATCGGGGGGAAGGCCGTGAGATTTAATGAGCTGAACCGTTACCTGGTCCTCTCGGATGTCGTCATCTCGTGCACCTCGGCGCCCCATCCGATTATCAGGGAAAGCGACCTGCGGGAGGTCATGAAAGGCCGGTGCTGGCCCCTCGACGGCCATCCGAGGCCCCTGATCCTTATCGATATCGCACAGCCGAGGGATATCGAAGCATCTGCAGGTTCTATCCCGGGCGTTCACCTTTTCACTATCGACAACCTTCGGGAGGTAAACGACTGCACAATGGCCACGAGGCAGGGTGAGGCCGAGCGGGCCATGGGATTTCTCGAAGACGAGCTCGCGCATTTCGTTCACCTGCTGAACAGGAAGGCGGCTGATGATACCATCGCGACACTCCATACCTGGGCGGAAGTGATCCGCCTGAGGGAACGGGACCGTGCTATCAGCCGGCTCGGTGCAAAGGACGAGAAAACTGCCGCTGTGATCGACGACCTGACCCGCGTCATGGTCACAAAGTTACTCAACGATGCGACCTTCTCGATCAGGTCATGTGCCGAAACCGGGGACCTCGATTCGGCCGAATCACTCGTCGCGGCGATTATCCGGGGTGACAAGGTATGTATCCGAAAAGAAGAATGAGAAGGCTCCGGGGAAAAATTATCCAGCCCCTGTTCAGGGAGACGACATTGTCGGCGACCGACCTCGTGGCACCGGTTTTCATCGACGAAACGATCGGGAATGCGGAACCGATCACCTCGATGCCCGGTCAGTTCCGGTACCCGGTCGATATGGCTGGGAAACGGGCAGGTATCCTGTATGATGCAGGCGTTCACGCGGTGCTCATTTTCGGTGTCCCTTCCCTGAAAAATACCGAAGCCACCGGGGCATTTGCAGATAACGGGGTCGTGCAGCAGACAGTAAGAGAAATCAAGAAACATGTCCCGGAAATGGTCGTGATTACAGACGTCTGTGCCTGCGAGTATACCGATCACGGCCACTGCGGTATCATCACCGACGGTCCATGCGGGCCGGACCTCGATAACGATACCTCGCTTGCACTGATGAACCGCATAGCGGTCAGTCATGCAGGGAGCGGTGCCGATATTGTAGCCCCTTCGTGCATGCTTGACGGCATGGTACATTCAATCCGGAGCGCGCTTGACGATGCAGGATTTTCAGACGTCGCAATCATGTCCTATTCCACCAAATTCGCGAGTGCCCTTTACGGCCCGTTCCGGGATGCAGCCGGATCGGGATATACCTTCGGCGACAGGACAACCTACCAGATGGACCCGGCAAATGCCCGCGAAGCCTTTCTCGAATCACAACTTGACGCGGATGAAGGGGCAGATATCCTGATGGTGAAACCCGCAGGAAATTACCTCGACATCCTGTCCTCCATTGCGACGATCGGGTTACCGGTCGCCGGCTACCAGGTAAGCGGCGAGTATGCACAGATAAAGGCCGCAGCAGAGCGGGGCTGGATTGACGAAAAGAAGGTAGTGATTGAGACCCTTACCTGCATAAAAAGAGCAGGAGCCGACGTGATAATTACGTACTATGCAGAGGATGTTGCAGGCTGGCTAAACGCCCGATCCGAAAAAGCAGGTAACGGTTGACCCAGGGAAACATTTATAGCAGGATTTGTTCCGGTAATGGATGGATGGCATGAAAAACAGCGAAAAACTCTTTAAAACAGCGAAAACCATGATGCCTGGCGGCGTCAGCAGCCCGGTAAGGGCAATTAAACCTTACCCGTTTTATACTGCCTCTGCAAGGGAGGCACATATCCGGACGGTTGACGGAGACGATCTGATCGATTGCTGTCTGGCGTACGGCCCCCTGATCCTCGGCCATGCACATCCCGAAATCTCGCGGGCCATCAGGGAGCAGCTCGACAAGGGATGGCTTTATGGAACCCCCAGTCCGCTTGAACCTGAACTGGCAGGAAGGATCATCGCGGGATTTCCCGGGATGGAGATGGTGCGGTTCGTTTCCTCAGGATCAGAAGCTACCATGGCTGCAATCCGGGTCGCCAGGGGTTATACCGGAAAACAGGATATTGTCAAGATCGAAGGCGGGTTCCACGGTGCCCACGACGGAGTGCTTGTAAAAGCAGGGTCCGGCGCAACTACCCTTGGAATTCCGGATTCTGCAGGAGTGCTGCCTGATGTGGTGTCCCATACCTGGCAGGTACCGTATAACGATGCCGATGCACTTGAAGATCTCCTCTCGACAGACAACGATATCGCCGCCCTGATAATCGAGCCCGTAATGGGAAATATCGGTCCCGTATTGCCTGGGATCACCTATCTCAGGGAAGTGCGGGAGATCACGAAAGCCCATGACGTCCTCCTGATTTTCGATGAAGTGATCACCGGGTACCGTATTGGCATCGGTGGTGCCCAGGTATATTTCGGGGTCCGTCCCGATATCACGACGCTCGGAAAAATCGCAGGAGGCGGCTTGCCCATAGGGATATTTGGAGGAAAACGCGAGATAATGGAATTTATCTCTCCGCAGGGTCCCGTTTACCAGGCCGGGACATTCTCGGGAAACCCGCTCTCACTCTCTGCGGGTATTGCCACAATCGACTGGCTCAATACCCATCCTGAGGTGTATTCAATCATGAGATTGCAGGCTGAAGCGATACGGGATGCAATTCCTCCCCGATCGGGAGGTAGTTTTACGATGCTCGGTTCGATGTTCAAATACTTCTTCCGGTCTTCACCACCGACAAACTATACTGAAGTGAAACAATGCGATACGAACGCCTTTAGTGAATTCTGGAGAAAGATGCTCTCATCGGGTATTTTTATTCCTCCATCCCAGTTCGAAACAAATTTCCTGTCTGCCGTCCATACGGACGACGACATTACCCGGATTGCAGATGCGTATGCCAGGGCCCTGGGGTAACTGAATGGTCTTGCGGATCGGGACAAGGGGGAGCAGGCTCGCTATGGCCCAGGCAGGCCGGGTCTGTTCGATGCTCAAAGAAAAGGGCTTTGAAGTGGAACAGAAAATTATCACGACTGAAGGAGACCGCGAGACAGGGGTCCCGCTCCATGAAGTGGGCGGTCAGGGACTTTTTGTCCGTGCACTCGATGAAGCGATCGCAAACGACGAGATCGATGCCGCCGTGCACTCAATGAAGGACATCCCGGCAGTGCGCCCGCCGGGATTGATCACGAGCGCGGTGCTTACAAGGGATTCACCTGCCGATTTTCTCGCATATGAAAAAAACCTGTCTGACGTAATAGTGATCGGGTCGTCGAGTACGCGGAGAGCGGCCCAGATCAGGCGGCACGACCCCGATGTTAGGATAAAATCCTTACGGGGAAATGTTGACACACGGATCAGGAAACTTTCCGGGGGGGAATTTGACGCGATAGTCCTTGCAGAAGCGGGTCTTGAGAGACTTGGAATCACTCTCCCGGGCGAGCGACTTCCCCCGGAACGATTTGTCCCATCCCCTAACCAGGGGACCATCGTCGTGGTGAGCCGTATTGATCCTTCCTTATCCGAGATCATGAGCCTTCTCGATGACCCGGAGACAAGGCAGGACGTCGCAATGGAGCGGGCGATGATGGAACAGGTCGGGGGCGGATGTTATACGCCACTCGGGGTCTACTGCAAAAATGGTCACGTTATCGCCGAAGTTTTGTCCCTGGACGGTACCCGGGAGGTCAGGATCGAAGAAGACCTGTCCACGATCGATCAGGCGCGGGAACGTGGCCGGGAGCTGAGGGTCAGGGCCCGGGACCTTATCCGGGAGGCTTATTCTGCCCTCGGCCTGAAGACAGAACCAGGAGAGATGAAGGAATTATGATTATTTCCGGGAAAAAAATCCTGGATTTCAGGGATTTACCCGATATTGTCACCATATTCGCAGGTACCGCCCACAGGTCCGGGAGTGCTGCCTGACCATGAAGGGAAAAGTATACCTCGTAGGCTCGGGGCCGGGAGGGGCTGGTCTCCTGACCGGACGGGCCAGGAAGATCATTGAAAAAGCCGAAGTCGTCCTGTACGACCAGCTCCCGGGCGAGGAAATAATCAGCACGTTACCGGCCGCCGCAGAGAAGATCGACTGCGGAAAGTACGGCAGCTGCCATACTCTCGAACAGCACGAGATCGAGGAGCTCATGGTGATGAAGGCAAAGGAGGGAAAATTGGTCGTGCGATTGAAAGGGGGGGACCCGTTTATATTCGGAAGGGGTGGAGAAGAACTTGAAGTACTGCTTTCCGAAGGGATTCCCGTTGAAATTGTCCCCGGTATCTCGAGTGCCATTGCAGTCCCTGCAGCGGTTGGAATCCCTCTGACCCACAGAAAATATGCCTCCATGGTTACCCTCCTGACCGGGCACGAAGACCCTTCAAAAGGAGAAAGTGCCCTCGACTGGCAGCTCCTTGCCAGGAGCAGGGGGACTATCGTTGTCCTGATGGGAGTGAAGAATATCGGAAAAATATCGGAAATGCTGATGGCAAACGGTAAAGATCCTGAGACTCCCGTAGCCATCATTGAAAGGGGATTACGGGAAGACCAGCGCGTCACAACCGGTACACTTGGCACTATCACGAAAAAGGCAACCAGGTCGGGAGTAAAGCCTCCGGCAATCATTGTGATCGGTGATGTGGTCAGGTTATACGATAAGGACAGACAGTCATTCGTAAACCGTGGCTGACAGGGATCGTTTCTTTTCCCGGGCAGATACCATTCCATACCCGTACCCTCGTATCCGGTCCCCGATGTTTCCCGGTTTAAACAAGCATTAATACCTACTACACCCTTGTTTTACGGGAAGATGGCACTCTCCGGCGGTCCGACAAAAGACGAGGTGATGGCACTTTCGCTCTTCAAACTGGGAGTAAGTGAAAGCGATGTCTTTGTGGATGTCGGCTGCGGGACTGGTAAGATCTCCCTCGAAGTATCCCCGATAGCGATGAAGGTCTACGCAATCGACCGGAGAAAAGAAGCGATCGACCTTGCCCGCCAGAAAGCCGAAAAAGCGGGTGCTGAAAACATCGAGCTGTTCTGTGGGGAAGCGATTGACATCCTTCCGACAATAGACCGGATCGACTGCGCCTTTATCGGCGGTTCGGGTAATCTTGACCGGGTACTACGTATTCTTCATTCGTTTAATACCCGTTCGATCGTGGTAAATGCGGTAAAAATAGATACCCTTAACCTGGCGATCAATACCATGGAGCAGCTCGGGATTTTTAAGGAGGCGCTGCATGTGCAGGTAGGAAAATCCCATTCTCTTACCGGCGGCATTATGTTCAAGCCCATCGATCCCGTGTATATCGTTGTCGGGGGATGCCCGTCGTGCTCGTAGGCCTCGGCCTTGGTCCGGGCGACCCTGAACTCCTGACACTCAAAGCGGTGCGCCTGCTGAAGGAGGCCGATGAGGTATTCGTCCCGGGGTCGATTGCCAGGGACCTTGTCACTCCCTACAGGGAGGCAACAGTCCTTGAATTCCCGATGACCGATAACGAAGCCGAAATACAGCAGTGTATGGAAAAAAATGCAGATATTATCGCACCGGTAGCAGAAAACAGGCTGGCGGTACTGGGAATACTCGGCGATCCGAACTTTTTCTCCACATTTTCGCGCCTCGCGGGTGTAATGGGGGAACGGTACCCTGGTATTGTGTGCACGTCGGAGCCGGGTGTTAGTGCAATCACGGCGTTCGCAGCCGTATCGGGTGTATCGCTTTCCGGAGGTTTTTTTGTCACCGACGGCGGGGATCCGGCCTGCAGAATTGTCCTTAAGGTGAAAAAACCCCGGGAAGTGGTGAACGCACTCCAATCCGAGGGTTACAGGACATTTATACTGGTCGAGAGGATGTTCCTCTCCGATATGCGGGTGTACCGGGGAGAGGAAATCCCGGAAACAAGTGATTACATGAGCATACTCTATGCAGGCATGTAACTGGGGAAGAGCATGCCGAAAATATATTTTGTCGGTGCGGGGCCCGGAGATCCTGAACTGATTACGGTCAAAGGACATACCCTGCTTATCAGTGCCGACGTCCTGATCTATACCGGCTCACTGGTCAACCCGGCCCTCGTTTTAGAATCTCCGGCACCGGTGAAACTCGACAGCTGGGGGATGTCTCTCGAGGAGCTGATCCCCGCGATGACGGTACCGGCACGGGAAGGCAAGCTGGTTGTCAGGCTGCATTCGGGAGACCCTTCCCTGTACGGAGCAATCGTCGAGCAGATGGACCTTCTCGGGGAACAGGGGATCGAAACGGTTGTGGTTCCCGGGGTATCGTCCATGTTTGGCGCTGCAGCGGCGCTTAAAGTACAACTCACCCTCAAAGGCGTATCCGAAAGCGTTGTTATCACCCGCCCGGCAGGGAAGACCCTCGAAACGGACCGGATCAGGGAACTATCCGCTCACCAGGCCACTATGGTGGTCTTTCTCGGGACCGGGCAGCTTGCTGAGGTCATTTCAAATGTGGTATATCCAGAAGAGACCCCTGCAGCAGTCGTTTATCACGCCACCTGGCCTGATCAGAAGATTATCAGGGGAACCGTCGGGGATATCGCGCAGAAAACCCGTGCAGAGGGAATCGAACGTACTGCCCTGCTCTTCATAGGAGATGCAGTAGGACAGGCTCACACCGGGCACAGGAGGTCTGTCCTCTATTCATGAGCGAAACGGTAGTCATCGCACCGGCGAGATTTGAAGCAACCGCCGAACAGATCGCATGGAAGCTTAATGCCGACCTGCTTGGCTATGAACCCGATGCCTTTTCCATCGCCTTCTCACAATACCGGAGAATTATTGCAGTCATGGCCACGGGAATTGTTGTCCGCAGGATCGCACCGCTCCTCGTCGACAAATGGACCGACCCGGCGGTAGTTGTCGTAAGTCCTGACCTGGCTTTTGCCGTCCCGTTAATCGGGGGACACCACGGTGCCAATGAACTTGCACGTGAACTTTCACTCCTCGGGATCAGGCCGGTTATCACGACGGCGACTGAAACAAAGGGACTCCGGTCGGTCGAGGGGATTGCTGCAGACCATGATATGCAGGTGATCAACAGGTCATCCACGAGGCAGGTCAATGCCGGTATTCTCGATGGGACAACACGCGTTTTCCGGGTCAGGGGACCTTCGGTAGTTCTTGCAGACCGCGGCGTATCATTTCTCTCCAAAAGCGGGTTGTACTCCGTGGGACTCGGATGCCGTCTCGGTATCACCCGGGAGGAGGCGGGGCGATCGATCGCAGAGGCCCTTTCGGCAGCAGGTATCAGATCGGATGAGGTGATGATATTTGCGACGACAGAAAAAAAGATCAGCGAAACAGGCCTGATTTCTGCTGTCGAATCGCTTGGGGGGAATCTCATCTTTCTTGATGACGATACGATCAAGGCACAGGAAACGGAGAGCCCATCAGAAGCCAGCCGAATAGGGCTTCCTGCGGTGGCTGAACCGGCAGCACTCGCGGTATCCTGCAGAAAGGAACTGGTTATGAAGAAAAGAGTATTCGGGAAGATGACCGTTGCCATCGCACGCTGAAACAGGGAAACTCTATATCGTCGGAACAGGTCCCGGATCACCCGGCCTGATGACGACAGATGCCATTCAGGCGATTGAACAGGCGGAATATGTGATTGGGAATACCTTTTACCTGATACCGATTGAACCGCTGATCGAAGGTAAGCAGGTGATCAGGAGCGCCATGGGGAAAGAAGTAGACCGGGCATCACAGGCCGTGGACCTCGCCCGCAAACACGTGGTCGCAATGGTAAGTGGCGGCGATCCCGGGGTTTACGGCATGGCCGGAATCGTGCTTGAGATACTGGAAAAACGCGGTGAAGAGATCGATGTCCAGGTGATTCCGGGAGTCACCGCGGCAAATGCAGGGGCTTCACGGCTCGGGTCGCCACTTTCAGGGGATTTTTGCGTAATAAGCCTTTCAGACCTCCTCACTCCCCTCGGCATCATAGAACAACGCCTTGAAGCGGTATTCTCTTTGGGAATACCGGTGGTTTTATACAACCCGCGGAGCAGGGGGAGGCCCCATAACTTTGCGATGGCAGTCCGAATCGCCGGAAAACACCTCCCCGCAACCACACCGCTTGCGGTAGTGAAAAATGCCTGCCGGAGCGGGGAAGAGATCCTGATAACGACCCTGGGAGAAGCATCCTCGGTTGAGGAACACGTGGACATGCATTCCACGGTATTTATCGGTGGAACGGAGAGCAGAATATGGAGAATGGGAGAACATGTCAAGGGAATCATTACACAACGGGGCTACCACAGGAAATACCTATACTGACCTCGGGGCTACGACAGAAGAAGCCCTCGAGATCTCGGCAAAGAGCAGGAGATTAGCCAGGGAGGCGATAGGAAATTCCGGGTATGAAGACAGGATCCGCCAGAGATGTGCCATTGCTGTGGGTGATTTTGCGATGGCAGACCTGATCAGGTTCAGGGAAGAACCAGTGCTATCAGGGCTCCGGGCTCTCGCTTCGGGAGCCCTGGTGATCACAGACATCAGGATGGTCCAGGTAGGTATCCTGAAAAAAGGACACCGCAGCGATATTATTTGTGCCCTTGACTTCGATGAAGGGGCTGGAGAGCACGGGATAACCCGTACTTCCCAGGGCTTCATCAATCTTGGTGAGCGGATCTCCGGGGCGATCGTTGTGATAGGAAACGCCCCTTCCTCTCTCATCACGGTCTGCCGCGGTGTCCACAAAGGATACCGCCCTGCCCTGGTGATCGGGACCCCCGTCGGTTTTGTGAATGCAAAAGAATCAAAAGAGCAGCTCAGGGAGACCGGCGTCCCTTCGATATCAACGGAGGGGACGAGAGGAGGGACACCGGTAGCCGTAGCGGCCATGAACGAGATCATCACAATTCATGCGGAATTACAGGACAATCGTCAATACCCACAGGGTGTCCGTCCCCTGGAACAAACGGCTGTCAGTCATGAGGAATGAATGAAAGACCCGGTCAGTGGGTTTGAATATCCCGGGGCATGGATTGAGGCATGCCGGGAACCCGGACTTTTACCCCTTGTTTCTTCAGGCCTTGCCATACTGACTTCTGACGGCACGGTGCTCAGGCGTGGCTATACTACGGGGACCACCGCTGCGGCCGCCTGCAAAGCAGCGGTTCTCTCCCTGGCAGGCCCGGTTGAAGACGTCACGATAACGACGCCGTCCGGGGTCGTGATCAACATCCCGGTTATCACACTGTCCCCCGGAAGAGCCTGCTGCATGAAATATGCCGGGGATTATCCTCTCGACGTAACCTCGGGAATCAAAATTCATGCACGTTCAGGGATATCCGGGCCCGGGATCCGAATACGCGCGAAGGATGGGATCGGCCGGTTCGATCACGATACACCGAGGTATAAAAAAGGTGATCCTGCGATCAGCAATCCTGCAATGGATGAAATTCTCTATTCGATACAGGAAGGGCTTGACAGTATCGCCATCCAGGGTGTGGAGATGGAGATCTCGATACCTGAGGGTGAAGCCATTGCACAAAAGACATTGAACCCCCGGCTTGGAATTACCGGAGGCATTTCCCTCCTCGGGACCACCGGACTGGTCGAGCCGTGGGACGATCACCTCGAATCTTCGGTCATTGTGAGGGTACGGGCGGCCGAAAAAGTAGTCCTTACAACAGGACGTACAGGTCTCCAGTATGCCAGGATCCACTTCCCGGGTTATGAACCGGTCCTCGTCGGCAATAATATCGGCACGGCACTCGCCTGTGCATCAGGGGAGGTGATTATCGCCGGCCTTCCCGGGCTCATCATCCGTTTTATCTGCCCGTGTATCCTCGAGGGGACATCGTGCCCGACAGTGGAGGAACTGATGTACCACCCTGGATACGAAGATAAAATCCAGGGTGCCCTTGACCTGTATCTCGTCCGCTACCCGGGGATCAGGGTAGTTCTTTTCGACAGGGACGGAAGAATATCCCATGATACCGCATATCATGCTGCAAGGATGAAAGGATGAAGATTGTTGGTACCGGATGCGGCCCCGGGATGCTTACCGACGAGGCAATCAGGGCAATACAGGGTGCGGAAAAGATCTATGGCTCGAAGCGGGCCATCGAAATGGTGCAGGCATATATCGGTAAGGATTGCGACGTTGAAATAATACGTGATTACCGTGACCTCGGAAGCCTTCCGCATGATTCGGTCGTATTATCAACGGGCGACCCGATGCTTGCCGGGCTTGGGAACCTCACGGGGGAGGTGATACCGGGGATCTCGTCACTCCAGGTCACGGCGGCACGGCTCCATGTCCCGCTCGCCCGGATAGCTGTCGTACTCGCACATGGCCGCGATCACGATGGAGCGGTATCAGAAACAAAAAAGGAACTGTTACGGGGAAAAATTGTATTTCTCGTCGCTGATCCGGGTTTCAGTGTGTCCGGGCTTGCAGAATCACTGGTTTCCAGGTATGGGGATACGAGGATAGCGCTCTGTGAAGAGCTCGGGTACCCCGCCGAGCAGATCCGGATTGGGTCCTGCAAGGAACCGCCGCTTCCCGGGTCACCACTTTTTTCTCTTCTCATCGGCGATTTCTGATAAACGAATGAAGGGAGATAATGGCGTGAAACGGGATTTTCATTAAATGTCACCATAATCGGACATTACGTGAGATAGAGCGATCCACCGGGCGAAATACATATACCGGACGGCAGACGATATCTATTATCCAGATCCGGAGGTAATAAATGGATAAGAGTGTTAAAAGAGACATCAGCCTCGTTTGTTTCGTGGCAGGGTTCATACTTGTCCTGCTCCAGGACCTCAAGGGCCTCTCGACCATTAATTTCGGGTTCTCCTGGCCATGGGCGATGATGTTCTATACCGGGCTCCTGCTGATCCTGATTGGATTCTACCTGAGAGGCTGAACCAGATCTCATTCAAAACTCCGGCAGGGGTTCGCACCCGTTGTCCGGACCTGAACCGATCACGGCAATAAAAATATCTTGGGGAGACAAGGAATTTGGCACAGCCACCCGGGAATCTGACAAAGGTGCGATTTACTAACCTTGAAAAAATTTTATATCCCGGTATCGGTGCGACGAAAAAGGACGTAATCGGGTACTATATCCGGATGGCACCGGCGATGATTCCTTTCCTCCATGATCGGCCGGTTACCATGCACCGTTTTCCGGAAGGGGTCGGCGGGGAAGATTTTTATGAGAAGGATGCTCCGGCGGGCACTCCCGACTATGTCGATATATTCAAGGTTTATTCAGGGACGAGCGAGAGGGACGTACATTTCGTCCTCTGCAACAACCTCGATACCCTGCTCTGGCTTGCAAATCTGGCATCAATCGAACTCCATGCAACATTGTCGATGAGCACCTCGTATGATTCTCCCGATCTCCTGTTATTCGATATCGACCCTGAACCGCCGCTGACGTTCGATGATGTTATTGACGTTGCAAAAACCGTCAGGGAACATCTCGCCAACGAGGGACTGCATCCCTATGTAAAAACTTCAGGTAAAAAAGGGCTTCATATCGTAGTCCCCCTGATTAAGGGATATACGTTCGGCGGGATCAGGGATTATGCACATGGTATCGGCAAAGCTATCGCGAAGGATTCGGACCATGTGGTATCAGAATTCCCCCGTTCGAGAGACCCCGGCACCATATTTATCGATTACCTGCAGAATGCGAGGGGCAAAACAATGGCGGCGCCTTACAGCCTCCGCGGGACACCGGCAGCCAGTGTATCTGCCCCGCTCTCCTGGGATGAACTGAAACGCGGTATTAAGCCAGAAGATTTTAATATCAGGACGATGATTTCGAGGAAAGAAGAACCATGGGAGGAGATCCTTCGTGACCGGCAGAAAATCGGACGACCAGGATAACAGGAAGGAGACGAAAAAAGCAACGGGGAAACGCAGCGGGAATCCAGGTAATGAACCGGCGATAAAGGTTCCACAGGCAGCGCTACAGGAAACCAGGCATGTAGAGGCCGTGCCGCAGGATCATGGGACTCCCATCCCGACAGGGGGAAAGGCAGGCAGGCCGATCTGGAGCGGGAACCTTACCATAGGCCTTGTGAACGTACCTGTCAGGCTGCACACCATGGTGAGGGACAGGTCGTTCTCATTCCGCCTGCTCCACCGGGAGGATGGGCAACCGTTGAAATATGAACGGGTCTGCACGCGAGACGGGAAAGTAATCTCATGGCAGGATACGGTCAGGGGGTATGAAGTCAGGAAGGGAGAATACGTCGTGATCGAGCCCGACGAACTGAAGGCATTCCTTCCCGAATCCGACAGGAAGATAAGGATCGAGAAATTTGTCTATTATCTCTCTCTCGACCCTGTGTATTTTGAAACCCCCTATGTCCTTACACCGGACAGGAGCGAGGAAGCATACGGCCTGCTTGTCACAGCGCTCCAGGATCTTGGGCGGGCGGCAGTCGGAAGGATCACGCTCAGGACCAAAGAGTACCCTGTAGTCGTCCATGTTTACCAGGGGGGTCTCGTCCTCACCACGCTTCGGTATGCGGACGAGGTAACAGTTCCTCATGCCTTCAGCGAACTTGCCAGTCTGCCCGGACCAAAAGACGCCGAACTTGCCCTTGCAAAACGGATTATTTCCGACCTTTCCGGAGATTTCTCTATCGGCGATTATCACGATACGTACCGGGACTCGGTGGAAGCACTGGTGAAGAAGAAGATGGCCGGTGAAAAAGTGGTGTATGAAAAACCGCACCCTGAAGAGGCAAAGGAACTGATGGATGCGCTTAAAGAAACGATCGCTGTCCTCGGCAGGAAATAGCCATACCATGCCGCCATGAAGCCCCGGTTCCACCCCATGCTCGCAGGATCAGCTGATTCCCCTTTCAACGGAGACGACTGGCTGTTCGAGATAAAATGGGATGGTATCCGGGCAATTGCCTATATCAATGGGGATTATTCCCTTCTGAGCCGGAACAACCGGGATATCACCGCCCAGTTCCCTGAACTCCGGGAGCTGCCCCGACTGGCTCCCGGCACTGTCCTTGACGGGGAGATTGTCGCGATGGCCGGGGGAAAACCCGACATTCAGGCCCTGCTCCCAAGGGTCCAGGCCGGGACGGGGAAAGTCCCTGCAGGGGCAGGATATCCCCCTGTGACGTATATCGTATTTGATATTCTTGAAGCCGATAATAAGCCGTTAACAAGCCTTCCGTTAACGGAACGTAAAAAGATCCTGCTCGAACGTGTAAAGGAGGGAGATCACGTGGTCATATCAGTACCAATCGATTCAAACGGGGTGGATTACTATAATGCTGCGGTGAAACTCGGCCTGGAAGGTGTCGTGGCAAAAAGAAAAAGCAGCCCCTATGAATCCGGGATCAGGAGCACGAACTGGCTGAAGATAAAGCAGGAGAAATCGTGCGATTGTGTGATCGCCGGATACACCCATGGGGGAGGGGGGCGGTCTCCTTCGTTCGGGGCCCTCATCCTCGGCCTTTACAGGAGTCAGGGACGGGAGATGTCAAGAAGTTTCCGGGAGACGAACCAGGACGGGCGCCGGGAAGGCCTCGTATATATCGGAAAAGTCGGGACAGGATTTTCCGATCAGGATCTGGCGAGCCTTATGGAAGCATTTGCCGGCCTGAAAACCAGCGTCCCCCAGCTATCGGGAGTCGATCATCCCGGAGACGTGGAATGGCTGCGGCCCGGCATCGTTTGTGAAGTCGGCTACCAGTCGCTGACAAGGGAGAGGAAACTCAGAATCCCCCGCTTTATCCGGGTCCGGCCGGACAAGTCGCCCTGGGAATGTACGACCGGCCAGCTGGAGGATATTATAAAACCGCCCGGCGATGACAGCGAAAAACCGGCCGGTACGGAGCGACAGGATTCCGATCGGAGCCGGGATACTACCGATACGGCCTTAACGGATTACCGGAAGAAAAGAAATTTTGCCATTACCGATGAACCAGAAGGAAAAGATACCATGGAAGGACAGGGAAATTATTTTGTCGTGCACGAACATCATGCGAGGAGCCTTCATTTTGACCTGAGACTTGAACGCGATGGGGTTCTCAAAAGCTGGGCCGTGCCAAAAGGAGTACCGCTTGCACCGGGGGAAAAACATCTCGCGGTCGGGGTAGAAGACCATCCCCTTGAATACGGGCATTTTGAAGGGGAGATCCCGGAAGGAGAATATGGTGCAGGAACCGTATCGATATGGGACAATGGAACCTACGACACGAAGCACTGGGATGACGAGAAAATTGAGGTATCGTTTCATGGAAAACGGCTTAACGGCCCGTACACACTCGTGAGGTTTAAAAGGGCGGGTAAAAATGAGTGGCTCCTCTTCAGGACCGGAACCTGAAATCAGGGAGGCAGCCCGGAAGATGAGAGGGTTTTTTCCTTTTCTTCGGACCGGCCACGGGTCTCCCATCCTAGAGAATATTGAGGGATATATCCTCAGACTCTGTCTGCGATCCTCCTGTCGCAGTGATAACGCCGTTCACGGTTGTTCCTGACGGAAGATATTCCGGTACCTTGAAATCGTAGGTGACGTTCTTCGGGAATGGAGGGTCGGTGGTCCCAAGGTCGTAGGTCCTGGTGACAAACAATACCTTTGCTGTCAGGGACATGCGTATGGACCCGGTTAATCCTTCCCCGTGTAAAATCTCGAGCGTATAGGTAAGAGTATCTCCCGGTCTCGCAGATGCAGATTTCGGACTTACCGATAACGAAAACGGGACAGGGATGATCACCGCGGTCTGGACCGCCGAGGTCTGATTGGTTTGCACCGCTGACGCAGGCAACGTTGTATTGACACCCGGTATTGTTCCCGCGGGGGACGGTGATCTTGCAGGCGCCACCTGCGTGGTCCGGACCGGAACCGGAGTACCTGTTATGGTTTGATTCCCGGCTCCCGGTGTATTATCCGGGCCGGGGCTTATCAGGTGCGGCATTGGAAATCCGATGATGAGAAGAAGAATAATTGCCGCGATCAGCGGGATGATAATAATGATATAAAATTTCCAGCCCTTAATATCGGGAATTTCAGCCGTGTGTGGGGCCTCCTGTGTCCTGTAGGTTACTTGTCTGGCGGTACGCCTTGTACGATAGGAAGACTCCGGATAAAAATACACAGGAGGTGAGGATCTGTTGACTCATGTACGTTCGGCATTTTTGTTCAGTCTCGTGTTTCCCCTGATGGTTACGAATACGAGTTCTGCAGAACATTTGTTAGGGGAAAAAAGGTACGATTCCTGCAATCAGGCAACTTTAATATCCTTCATTCCGGTCCAGACGCCATGTACATTACAATACTCGGATGCATGGAGGAACCCCCCTTTCTGGAGCTGGACCTTGAATACGACTTCAGGTGACGCATATCCCGGGGCAAATGATGCTTTTGCAAGCATAATCGGATTAAAAGCCCGGCCGTCCTCTTCGAGGAACAGGGCAACCCACCGGATTGAGTGTTCGTTGGTGTTTGGGTGCGGACCTACCGCCACCTTGACCAGGAAGGCTTCCCCGGCCTTCACCGAGGCCGGTGCATCTATTTTCGGTATGTGACTCTCTCGTTTTCCTCCCGCTTCTCCGGGGGCGTTATCAGCGCTGTACATCAGCTGAGCGAGGTTTTTTCCCGACATGGTTCGTTCACCTACCTCCAGAAGGATATGGTGATATTAATAATTTTTGCTTGGTTTCATCAGGTGGAACCAGGCGAACCAGCGAAAATTTTCTTCAGGGAGAAAGAAATCGCGGGTTTATCTCATATGCACCCAATTGCCTTCGGTTACGAGAAAGCCCTCCTGTTCGAGCGCCTGCACGATACAGCGTATTCTCATGGGATCTTCCCCGGTTCGTGCTGCAATATCGTCGATCGTAAGGGTATCCGGTCCGGTCAGCAATCCAAGAACCTTTCCTCTGATCTGCCTCAAAGATCCTGAAAACCGGGTCTGAACATGATAATGGGCACTTCTCCGGTTTGGGTTCTGTATTCTTTTTCCAAGGGAGGCACCGGCGTCCATCAGCGCATAATACCATTCACGGGGATTTTCACGGTCCAGGGTGGCTGAAACAAGCGGGTGTATCTCCCGATCGGGTACCGGTGCCATTCCGGTAAAAAAACAATGGATAAACACCCTGCGGATATTTGTTTCAATGAAGACCACCGGCAGGTTATAAGCAAACGCAGCAATTGAAGCGGCAGTGGCTTTCCCTATACCGGGAAGTTTCTGCAGTTCCTGCTCGTTCCCCGGAAGGACTCCCTGATAACAGGAAATCACAAGTTCAGCCGTCGTTTTCAGGGCTATTGCCCGCCGGTTGTAACCCATTCCCTTCCATACCTTCATAAGATCGACAAGCGGGGCAGCTGAAAGGGTAGGAAAATCGGGAAATGCACGGATGAATTCCGGATATTTAACGAGGCAACGGGATACCTGCGTCTGTTGGAGCATCACTTCAGACACGAAAATGCAATAAGGATCGGTAGTGGCCCTCCATGGGAGATCGTGCCTTCCACATTCCCGATAGAATGCCCACACCTTCTCCCGGAACAGGACTATTCCTTCTTCATCGGGAACTATCACCGGCTGCCTCCGGATGCCTGCATAATTATAACCCTAAAGAATGGTTGCACCCGAAATATTGAAGCTGTTGTGTTTCGGGGCGGAAAAACAGGATCCTGCACGTCTGGAATTACGACAGGATTCCATCGGTTCGTGCCACAATCGGACCCGGGTCAACGTTATCCGCGTCCGGCAGCCAGCATAGCAACATCCTCGTGACCGACTTTATCAGGGAATAACCGTTCCACTTCCCTGTGGCTTATAGGACCCCTGACAGAGTCCGGTATACGGTTCCACGAGCCATCCGACCTTGATATACCTTCAATCTCGTAAGAACCGTCACCGGTATCCCGGATTACAATAACAGCGATATCGCGGTCGAATACGGCAGAGTATTCCGGGGGCTGAAGGATATCCCCGGGCACAAATTTCCCGGGGCTGTTATCCTGAGGGGTTACCGGACTATCCTTCGGATAATTGTACATCGGCGGAAACAAGTGCGATGATGACAAATTGTCCTGATTCATCGCGGACACATCTTCATGCCCGGTAGCACTGCTGATGCATCCGGACACGAAAACGTACCCGATTAAAACAAGTACAAGGGAAATGAGCACCAAAAATAAACCGGATTTAGCTCGTTTCATCGATATTCACCTGACTGACCCGGCTATAATTGTCGCCCGGGTAATCATTTTAACGTATCGGTCCAGTCCGGCTCCTGTGATCGCAGGTACTCACCTGCTCACTTCCGGTAAAACATCCGGTCGAGCCTGTCTCTTGGGAATGCCACCATCACCGGCCTTCCGTGCGGACATGTCCATGGTTCGGGCGTGCGCGAGAGCTGGTTAAGGAGCCTGCGGCACTGGTCAGGGGTCATGACGGTTCCGGCTTTTACAGCACCATGGCATGCGATGGATCGGGTCAGCATCTCCACGGCACCAGGCCCCGTATTCCCCCTGGAACCGATAAATTCCCAAATAATCTCCCTGATGGTCGCATCATGGATAGTTGTCCCGAGAACTGCGGGAACCGCACGAATCGCATAACTGTCTCTTCCGAATTCTTCGACAACAAATCCTTTATCCGAAAGCCTGGGTATGGCATCACTGATGGACTGGTGTCCGGCAGGTGAAACCGTGAGGATAATGGGAACGATCAGTTCCTGGGATGCATCTGGCCGTTCACCCGCCCGGCTGAGCTGGTCATAGAGCACCCGTTCATGAGCGGCATGCTGGTCTATCAGCAGAAGATCGCCCCCTGCTGCCCGGCCGAGAATGTAAATTCCGTCGTACTGTCCTAAAAATTCAATATACGGGGAAATTTCATCTCGTTCCGAATATTGGGGGAACAGTTCCGTCTGGCGTAAACGGCGATCCGTCAGGAGATAGTCATCACGGACCGGTTCCCGGACACCTGCCTCCGGTATACCTGTCGAATCGTATCCTGTTGGCCTGTCCCCGGTTCCGACACGCAATGCAGCATCTGAGGGGGCTTTTGGCACAAGATCGGCACCACGAAGGGCCAGGGCCACCGCCTGGGACACAAGAGAACAGATGTCCCGCTCCCGCGAGAGGCGGACAACCCTCTTCGCCGGATGGACATTGACATCGATACAGGCAGGGTCGATAGTCAGTTCCATAAAGGCAAGAGGAAACCGGTCATCAGGGAGGAGGGTACCATATCCCTCCCTGATTGCATCACTCACCGACCTCACCAGCACCTGCCTTCCGTTGATGCTGACGAGCATCCCATAAGGGTTCTGACGGGAGGACGAGGGCTTTGTTATATATCCGCTGATTTTCACCGGCGCTTCAGCGGATTCCACCGGAATCAGCTCAGAAGAAATATCGTTCCCAAAAAGCGATACCAGGACGTCAAACCGGTTCCCGTTTCCTTCGGTAACGATTCGCCCGGTACCATTATGAACAAAGCGGAATGCAATGCCGGGATGAGCAATCGCAAACGCCTCTATCTGGCGGGTAAGAAATGCGATCTCCGATGACACGGGCTTCTGGAATTTTTTCCGGGCCGGTGTATTGAAAAAGAGGTCCCTCACCGTGATCATTGTTCCAGGTGGAGTCCCGACCTCTCCAGACCTGATTACTGTGCCTGCCCTGACAATTATTTCGGTACCTATGCTGCCCGGACCGTGTTCTGAAGTTGCAAGAGTAACTTCTGATACTGAGGCAATACTTGCGAGGGCTTCTCCCCGGAACCCCATGGTATGCGATACCCTGAGGTCATCAATAGTCCGAATCTTGCTCGTTGCATGCGGAGTAAATGCTAATTCTGCGTCATCCGGAGACATCCCGGAACCATTGTCAACCACCCTGATTATCCGGATTCCCCTGCGGTCCGACTGAACTTCGATAATTATCCGGGTGGCACCTGCATCGACCGAGTTTTCCACGAGCTCCTTTATCACTGACGCCGGTCTTTCGACCACCTCCCCGGCGGCTATCTGGTTCACGGTCGCTGGATCGAGAAGGTGAATTCTGGCACTGATGTCAGGGATCATCTTCATCTCCCTTTCCCGGATCCACGATGGGCATTTTTTCTTCATGGAAAGACACATCCCGAGAGCCCTGTTCGGTTACCCCCGGTTCCGATGGATCCGATCCGACGTCAGAACCGGGTAATTTTCTCGTTTTCTGCTGGAGACCATGAAGGATATTAAGGGCCTCTATCGGCGTAATCCGGTCCAGGGAAAGATTTTCCAGTTCCTGGACTACCGGATCCGGTCCCTGGGCAGGTGCGTCAAAGAGGAGCACCTGGGTATATTTCCGGACCTTGCCGGATGGATGAGTTTCGGCGGTTCCGGCTTCATTCATAAGGATGTTCGCCCGGTCGATGACCTTCCTCGGGACACCGGCAATGCGGGCCACGTGTATCCCATAGCTCCTGTCCGTAGCCCCCGGGATGAGTTTTCTCAAAAAGATCACTTCCTTTCCGGTATCGCGGACTGCAAAATGATAATTTTTTACCCTTTTTAATTCGGATTCAACACCGACAATTTCGTGGAAATGCGTGGCAAAGAGGGTCCTGGGCCCGGAATTTCCCTTTCCATGGAGAAATTCAAGCACCGCTTTCGCAATGCAGAACCCGTCGAGGGTAGACGTGCCCCGTCCGATCTCGTCGAGAATTACAAGGCTCTGTTTCGTGACATTATTGAGGATATTTGCGAGTTCGAGCATCTCCACCATGAATGTGGACTGTCCGGATGCGAGGTCGTCGAATGCCCCGACCCTTGTAAAAATCCTGTCGACAACTCCCACCTGTGCAAAAGATGCAGGTACATAACTCCCCATCTGGGCAAGAATAGTGATTTGGGCCACGGAACGCATGAACGTGGACTTGCCAGCCATATTAGCGCCGGTGATGATCAGGATCTGTTCGCCCCCTGCATCGAGCACCATGTCATTCGGAACAAATCCTCCGCTCATCCGCTGTTCCACAACCGGATGCCTGCCATCTCTCACGAGGTGATGCATCGATCCGTCAACCTGGGGACGGACATAGTGATTTTTCTTCGCTGCCTCGGCAAGTGCCCGGTAGAGATCGAGGAAGGCGATACTTTCTGCCGTCGTTTTCAACGCCCTGACATCCTCCGCGAGGGTCCGGATCAGAGTGGAATACAGTACTCCTTCCCGGGCGACCAGGCGCTCATCCGCATGGGTAATGGTTGCTTCCTTTTCGCGAAGGGACGGAACGGTAAACCGCTCTCCGGTCGATGTCGTCTGCTTACGTTCGTAATCCGGCGGTACGAGCGATAAATTCGGCTTTGTGACTTCGATGTAATAGCCAAAGACTGAGGTATATCCGACTTTAAGAGATTTAATACCGGTTCTTTCCCGTTCATCATGCTGGAACTGTACTATCCAGTCCTTCCCGGAACCCGATACATGGCGTAGCTGATCGAGCTCTGCATCGTATCCCGGCCGTATCACACCGCCGTTTTTCACCACGGGGGGTGGATCGTCAACAATCGCACGGGATATCAGTTCAATCGCCCCCCTGTGATCATTGAGATGTTCCAGTGCTGCCTGTAATGCCCGCGGAATACCTGTCTCTGTATAATCAAACAATGCCCTGATGTCAGGAACCGCCCTTAAGGACACTGCAAGTGTCACGAGATCTCTGGGGTTCGCGTTGCCGTACGATATCCGGCCTGCAATACGGGCGATATCCATGCAGCGTGAAAGGAGGTCTGAAAGTCCTGCCCTGACCTGCGCCCTTTCCGCAAAAAATTCCACCGCATCGAGACGTTCGTTTATTGTATCCGGATCGGTCAGGGGGTTTGTCAGGCAACGGACGAGCAACCGGCTTCCCATCGGGGTCTTTGTCAGGTCGATGGTTTTTCTCAGAGTACCGTTATCACTGCCGTCCCGGATATTGGAAAGTACCTCGAGGTTGCGGAGTGTAACAGCGTCAAGCATCATAAATCCTGTACCGGATCGGTCGGAAAGGGTGGTAATATGACTCAATACTCTTCCCTGGGTTTCGCATGCATAGATGAGAGCTGCGCCGGCTGCCAGCACAGCCGAAGGATGCGAAGAAAGACCGAATCCTTCGAGGGAAACAACCCCGAAATGCGCCAAAAGGGCTGCTTTTGCACTCTCAGTGTTAAATGACTCTTCTTTCCAGGGGGTAACCGTGATTCCCCGGTCATTTATCAGTGAAACGACTGCCCGGGTTGTCTCTCCGCCGATAACACATTCCCCGGGGTGATATTTGGAGATCTCCGCATCGAGTGCCTGGTACCTGTTTTCCACCGGGCATACAGTATAAAAGAACTCCCCGGTTGTTATATCGAGGAATGCAGCAGAAATTTCCCCCCTGTCCCGGTCTTCAGCTAGTGCCATCAGGTATGTCGCCGCTGAAGACGTAACCATGCCGGGATCGATGACGGTCCCGGGGGTGATGACCCGCGTCAGCTGCCGGTTGACAATTCCCTTGTTTTCTTTCGCATCGCCCACCTGATCGCATACGGCTACGCGGTAACCTTTCTTTACGAGACGGGCGATGTAACTATCGGCCGCGTGGCAGGGCACGCCCGCCAGGGGAACACGTTCCCCGTCCGGGCCTTTCGACCGGGAAGTCAGGACGATATCCAGTTCGCGGGATATTGTCTCGGCGTCTGACCCGAACGTCTCATAAAAATCCCCGATATGAAAAAAGAGTATAGAGTCCCCGCATTGTTCCTTGAGCGCCCGGTATTGTTCCATCGCGGGCGTCAGGCGCTTTCCCTGTTGTTCGCTCACTGCTCCGGTCTCCCGCCGTATCGAGAGTACAATGGCAGGGAAGAGAGAAATATCTCGCGGTCTCACATTGCCAACACCGGGGAACAGAAGACGGGAAAAAGTGCAAGCTTGCTAGAGTAAAATTCTCAGATATTAATTTTCCTGGGCAGGGCGAAAGTATGCAAAATGAAAACCTGTATCAGTTGTAGACTTACATAATAGTAATGGCAAATGTAAAAGGAGAGATCAATCACCAAAAAGTACCTAAAATTTCTATTTTAGTGGCAGTTTCTATTTTACTCATATTAATGATTATTATAATTGTTGGAGTATTGCTTTCTACCAATATAAGAAAAGATCCTATCGTCGATAACTGGGGTACATATAGTGTGCCTGATAATGGAACTAATGAGCCAAACCTGAGGACAGGAGATATAGATTATGATTTTGTTGTCTTCGGTGAAGATAACACGTTCTTTTCCTACAATGTGTTTAATAAAAAAAATTCAACAGGTGGAGAGGAATTGGACTATTTTATTATAAGAAATGGTTCCTGGGAGAAAACGAGCCCTGATCATTACACGATTTCAGCTACCGCAGTTGTGAGAGACAGTTCTTATCTCATGCTTGATATAAAACCCTCATCGGATACAATAGTTTATGACAGAAATTCAGATACCTGGTATTCAATTTCTGATATATCTCATAAATATAACAGATTACCGAAAAACAGTCAGATTTTGCAGAAAATATTGGTAGGGATGTCTGCATACCATCCGGATGATGAATAAGTAAACCAGGTAGTTTGCTTATTCATCATCCGCCGACTCCAGCTCCTTGAAAAGCCAGGTAACAACCAAAACCAAATATCATCCAAAAAATCCCCAATATTACCAGTATGATGCCTGCCTCCTGGCTATATTGATAGGAGGCACGATACATAAAGATCAATCCGAAAACGGATATGAAAAATCCCACACACGCAATAAACAGATCAAATGTTTTATTTTCCAGCAGTCGTGGCATATTCCACCAGATCTTTCGGAGAGATTAGTGTATGGGAATTTGTGATCTCTCTCGAATGTCTTTCGTTCTATATTGTTTCAGCTATTAAAAATCATCTTTCGGTTCGAGCAACAGGTACGCGCCTTTTGTTCACTATGATGCCGGGGATTTGTCTGATGCCGGGATCAGGGTAATGGATGCCTTCAAAGTCCGGGACCAGGTGAACAGGTTAAGCAGCGCGACACGTACATCTCCCGCCGAACGGATGCAGGTATGATCTCCGAAGTCTAAGGGAGGCAAAGGTTCATCGCCACCGGACAGTATAGTCCCCGGCCCGATAGCGCAGGGCGAGAAGATGTATTTTATTGCACTGGAAAAATTTAAACAGACGGAAAACCAGGCAGGTTGTCGCTGAGATTTGAAAAGAATAGAGAAAGTAACTAATAAACCTTCAAATAGTATATCCTGAAAACCTTACACGTACTATGAAACA
Source organism: Methanoregulaceae archaeon (assembly GCA_035543455.1). Taxonomy (GTDB): domain Archaea; phylum Halobacteriota; class Methanomicrobia; order Methanomicrobiales; family Methanospirillaceae; genus CAIKOD01. Next base: position 123 of record DATKKE010000058.1, on the reverse strand, counting down.
ATTACCTTACGGAATTGGTCTGCTCCTGATTTGCGCACTTCTGGCAGGATGCACCGGGATTCCTCCCGTCCAGAATGCACCTCCCGCATCAAATAATAATGTTGTCTCTGGAACGGTTGACAC
>DATKKE010000057.1:0-19451 GCA_035543455.1 Methanoregulaceae archaeon | reverse complement strand
TTGTCGGATTTTCCCCGGGCGCAGAATAGCAGGGCTGGTTTTCCTGTCTTCAACAAATTTTCCTTGTATGTCGGGCATGTTCCGCAAAACCTCCCGCAAATATCCAGGTTAGCAACTGATTCATCAACTTTCATGATAACGACTTCCGGCGTTCCGGAATAGAGAGTAAAAGTAGATAAAGGTTAGTAATCCGGTGGCGGCTTAATGTTCAGCACAGCATCTTACACCAACATTATTCCCGGGGGTTCATATCGCCAAATGTCATGTCTATCCATGCAATAATAGCGTCCCTAACCAGCCGGAATCCCGCAAGGACCTCTTCATCAGTCCCGGTAAGACGTGACGGATCCGGGAAACTGAAATGGATCTCTTCATATGTACCTGGAAAAAATGGGCAGATGCCCTTTGCCGAATCACAAACAAAAACAACGATATCCATCGGTTTGTGGAAGAACTCGTCAATCAGCTTCGAACGGTGACCGGAGATATCAATACCAATCTCTTTCATCACCGTTATAGCCAAAGGATGGACCTTCGTTACCTCGATCCCGCCACTAAATGCTTCGTACCTGTCTCCATACCGTGCATTCAGATAGCCTTCCGCTATCTGCGAACGGGCAGAGTTATGGGTACAAATAAAAAGTACCTTCTTCCTGTCACTCATGAACATCCCTCGTTACATGATATTCCTGCATCCCCGTCATACCATTTCTTCTTCATCCAGAATGCGACATTCACCAGGCCAATCATCACCGGTACTTCAATGAGCGGCCCGATCACTGTTGCAAATGCGACCAGCGATCCGATTCCAAATACTCCAATTGCGACCGCGATGGCCAGCTCGAAGTTATTTGATCCTGCAGTGAACGAGAGGCTGATGGTTTTTTTGTAATTCACGCCCATGCGGAACGCCATCCAGGAACTTATGAAGAACATAATCAGGAAGTAAAACACCAGGGGGATCGCAACCCGCACCACATCAAAAGGAACCGTGACAATATACGCGCCTTTCAGTGAGAACATCACGATGATGGTAAAAAGCAGGGCAATGAGCGTGATCGGCGATATCTTTGGGATGAAGACCCCTTCGTACCATTGCTTTGACTTTACCCGGAGTAAAAAATATCGCGTGATAAACCCGGCAATGAACGGGATTCCAAGGTAAATAAAGACACTAACCGCGATCTCCGATATCGTTACATTCACCGCTGCTCCCTGTGCTATGCCAAGGACAGCGGGAAGCACGGTGATGAAAATGTATGCATAGATGGAGTAGAAAAATACCTGGAATATTGAATTCAGCCCTACAATTGCAGCACAGTACTCGCAATCGCCGCCGGCGAGGTCATTCCATACGATCACCATTGCGATACACCGGGCAATCCCGACGAGAATTACCCCGTACATCAGGAGCGGCTGGTCGCGGAGGAATAGTACGGCGAGTACGAACATGAGGATCGGGCCGACAATCCAGTTCTGCACGAGCGAGAGCCCGAGGACCTTCGTGTCCCGGAACACATTACGGAGTTCCTCGTACCTGACCTTTGCAAGCGGCGGATACATCATCAGGATAAGCCCGATCGCGATGGGAATTGAAGTCGTTCCTATGGAGAGGTTTGTGACTGTTACGGGTACTCCGGGGAAAAGATACCCTATGGCAACACCGGCGGCCATTGCCATGAAAATCCAGAGTGTAAGGTACGTATCGAGGAGTGATAGTCTCTTTTTTTGTTCTTCCATGTTCAATCGCCGAGAGTTTAATTTTTTTTAACCTAATATCGCATTAAAGAGCAATCCGGTCAGCGTAATTGCCACAAATAATATTCCCACAAACACCGCAATCAGTTTAACTTTGATTACCTTGCGAAGAATAATCATTTCCGGGAGTGAAAGGCCCACAACGGACATCATGAATGCAAGAGCTGTTCCCATTGCCATCCCTTTTGATGTCAGCACCTGCATAATCGGGAGCATCCCAGCAGCGTTCGAGTATAGCGGGATTCCGATAAGTACTGCGATAGGTACTGCAAGAGGATTATCAGGACCCGCGATATTGACCAGAAAATCTGCGGGTGCGTACCCATGAATTATGGACCCGATAGCGATTCCGATGAGGATATAGGGCAGGACTTTCAGGGTGATACTTTTTGATTCCTCAACTGCAAAATCAAACCGGTCCCTCCAGGTCATAGGCTTATCGGGGTTGTCATACATTTTGCATTTGTATACGAACTCCTCGACCTGGTTTTCGAGATGGAGGCGCCCGATAATGATTCCTGCGATGATTGCAATGATAAGTCCTGACACGATGTATAGGGCCGCAATCTGCCAGCCGAATAATGCAAAGAGCATTGCTACGGCCACTTCGTTTATAAGTGGCGAGGCGATGAGGAACGAGAAGGTTATCCCCAGCGGGACTCCGGACTCAACAAACCCAATGAACAGAGGAACCGCAGAGCAAGAGCAGAATGGAGTGGGAACTCCGAGCAGTGCAGCGATGGCATTTCCAATCCCTTCGGTCCGTCCACCCACCCATTTCTTCACTTTCTGCGGGGTAATGAAAGTCCTGATAATACCAACAAAAAACACGATAATCGCCAGGAGGGCTGTCACCTTGATCGAATCATAGATAAAGAAATCTACGGACGATGCAAGCGGGCTCCCCTGAGCGATCCCGAGGACAGAATATGTTATCCAATCTGCAAACAATTGCAGTAAATCCGGGATCATCAGCCCCGCATCCCGACGAAACGGTTATGTACGGTTGTTAAATGTCTGAATGCCATGTTTATGAGAGCATACTGGATCCCGATTGTCATTCCTTATCATCCGGGCTAGAGAAGGCAGAATGTCTCCTAAAGTGAAGGATTCCCGAATTTTTTCATGATATTTTACCGATTTTTTTTACTGCCTTGAGGACCGTTTCAAGATCATGCTCGTTATAAGCGGGACCTGGTGTTTTTTCAATCCCGAGATCGGTAATGAGCACATAACGGTCGATCGGAAGAGCCTGACCATTCATAATCTTCTTTGCACAGGCAACAGGGCAGCCGTCGATGATAATCCGTTCATCTGCCTTCTTTCCCATTTCAATGAGCTTATCGACATTTCCGCCAACGGCTGCAAGACATGATCCGCCCCCAAACCCTTCGGTAGTGAGACGGCATGCCGCCGCGTTTGATAGTTGTCCAACGTTCGATCCGATACCCGAACAGGAATAAATAATTCTTTTTTTCCCTTCGGATCCACAATTACACGATGAATTTTGCTGTTCCATGATTACCTCTATTTCAAATTTTATTGAAATCTTTGTGTGTGATGTTAATATAGTTTGTGATTTCATATAATTTTGAAATGTCCGATCATACGGTTAAAGGAGGCTCACCAGGGATGATCCCAAGACCAATCCAGGAAGAGATTGATAAATGTGGAGGAATACCCGGCCTTGTCGGGCGGGTACCAAACGATCAGGAACTCGAGGCAAATGCAGCAGTACACAGCGCACTTTCGGACGTTATCAGGATCAAAATTCTCTGGCTCCTTACCATACAACCGCTTTGTGTCTGTGTTATCAGGGAAATCATCGGGATATCCGATTCAAAATTATCGTACCACCTGAGCGTTCTCAAAAAAGCCGGCCTCATCAGGGGAGAACAGCAGGGAAGCTGGATTATTTATTCGATAACCGGCAAGGGAACGACCTATACCCGTACCAGTGAACACCAGACATATCCTTCCTATTATACTCTTGCCGACTGAGCGGGATGGGCGAGGAGGGAAATTATTTATTTTCATCTCATTTTTATAGTTTTTTTTGAACCAGTTCAATCGGAATTACCTTAAGGATTACCGGAATCTTTATATCATTTAGATATATATCATAAAAATACATATCTAAAAGATATAGCAAGGTGCAGAATGAAAGGATTAAAGGCCCCGGATACAGGACGGAATTCAGGAACAGAGATCGATAACCGGATGAAACCCGGGGAGGAGAAGACATGAACATAGTCGTATTGAACGGCAGCCCGAAAGGGGATGTCAGTGTAACGATGCAGTACCTCGCATATATCGGGAAAAAATTCCCGGATCACACCTATGAAATTATCAATATCGCGAAGGATATCAGGAAGATCGAGGAGGATTCAGCAGTCTGGCATACCATTATTGACCATATACGATCTGCAGATCTCGTGATCTGGGCATTTCCTCTCTATTACCTGCTCGTCTGCTCCCAGTACAAACGGTTTATCGAACTGCTCTTCGAGCGGGACGCAGGGGCAGCATTTGCCGGAAAATATGCCGCATCTCTCTCCACGTCGATCCATTTCTTCGACCAGACTGCCCATGCGTATATCCATGCTATAAGTGACGACCTCGGTATGCAGTACCTCGGGTTTTATTCGGCAGAGATGAACGATCTCCTGCAGGAAGCGGAGCAAAACCGGCTCACAAAATTTGTATCTCTCCTCTTCGGCGCTGTGAAGGCGAGGATACCTGTCCAGCGTGAGAACCCTCCGCTCGTCCCGCCAGAGTTTGAGTACGTTCCGGTTACATTCCAGCGGAGGATAAACACCGGCCCACAAAAAGTAGTAATTCTCACAGATTCCGATGGAAGTTCTCCGAATCTCATAGCGATGACAGAACGGCTCAAAAACGTTTTTTTGGGGCCTGTTGAAACAATAAATCTCCACGAAGTAACCATACGGGGACCGTGCCTCGGGTGCTGCCAGTGCGGCTATGACAATACATGCATATATATCGATGGATATGCAGAGTTTTTTTGCGGGAAGCTCTCACCTGCCGATATTATTATTATGGCAGGCGCTGTGCACGACAGGTACCTTTCGTCGGCATGGAAACAATTTTTCGACCGGAGTTTCTTCAAAGGGCATACCCCGTCTCTCGAAGGCAAACAGATTGGTTTTGTAATTGCAGGCCCGCTTCATCAGATCCCGCACCTGAAAGAAGCACTCGAAGGCTGGGCTGACAACGGCGGGTGTCATGCCCTTTTTGTTACCGACGAGGTTGACACGGCAGGAGAACTCGATGCCCTGCTCGATACGATGGCAGAACGCCTTACGCAGGGCGCGGAGATTGGGTATATTCCGCCTCATACGTTCTACGGGGTCGGTGGTCACAAAATCTTCCGGGATTTTATCTATGCAAGAACCAGGATGGTCTTCCAGGCTGATTACCGGTTCTTCAGGGAGCATGATATGTTCGATTTCCCGCAGGCGGATTATAAAAACCGGTTAATAAATGCAATACTAATACCCCTGACTCGAATACCTGGTTTCCGGAAAAATGTGTTTGCCGAAATGAAATATCACATGCTGGCACCCTTCAGATCGGTCCTGGAAAGTGCCTGAATTCTGTCAAAGGCAGGATCATGAAACAACCCCGCAATTCATTCGCGGCTGACCCGGTTAATTTCCTTTTATGGACGGGGGAATATCCCTTAACAGACCGGTCTTCGCGCAGAAGTAAGAAAGATATTCCAGGATTCGAAAAATTGAGAACAGTTGTATCCCCTGCGGACCCTGCATACTACCCGCGAAAGGCGGGTATTATGATTAACTTCACTATGATTATCATATACTCAGGCATTACGGCAGTATTGGGGACCTTAATGGAGATACAGCCATTTCAGGTGGGAATATAAAAAATGTCCCCTCAGGGAACCGATATAGCAGTAAGGGAAATCATTCAGGAGATTATATGAGAAACCTGGGTCTTTTTGCAGGATTCATCCCGCTAATCATTTATGGGATCCTTGCCGGACAATCGGCCAGGAGTGTGGAAGTTGCCCTGGTCGTGTCGTTGATCGCGGAAGTTGCTTTTTGCTATCACGATCTCGTGAACAGGTTCATACTCGCCTGGGCCACATTATTCATGTTCAGTTTCGCATTGATCGGGATAGGAGCGTTCAACGTTACTCTATTTATCCCCTACATGGGAATTCTTATTTATCTTACCCTGGTATCAGTGTCTTTCGGATCGATTATCTTCGGGACGCCATTCACCCTGCAATATGCCCGCCGGATGGTCGATAAGTCATTGCGGGAACATCCCCTGTTCAGGAACGTAAATGTATTCATGACCGCCGTCTGGGGCGTGGTCTTTCTCATCAACCTTGCCGTTAGCGGAGTAGCCCTGGTTTTGCCGGGATATGCAATGGTTTGCCAGATTCTAACCTGGATATTCCTCATTTGCGGTGTGGTCTTTACCGTAATATATCCCGGATATATCAGGAAAAAGGTTTCCGGCAGTCCGGATCCTGGGCGAAGGAGCTGAATGGAAACGCCAGAGAAGAATTTCAACTAATTTTTTAGGTAAGGTACCACTCTAACCCCTAAATCTTTGCCAATAACTGGATGAAACTTCCCGCTATCGATGAAAATCTCGGAATGATTATCAATAATTGCGAAAACATCCGATAGGAATAATCCCACGTACCTCACACAACAATCAGGCTAATGGTTCAGGACCTTGGGCGGTGACGCAAAGCCTGGGGAGGAACATTGCGATGTTGAGAAGATCAATAATTCTTGCCAGTCTGATAGGAGGCGGCATTCTTACCCTGATCGGAGATGCCATATTTCCAGGATATTTCCTGGTCCAGATCTCCCTTACCTTATTTGTCCTCGCCGGTGCTTACCTCTTTGACAGCGTTCTTGCTGCCGAGTTGCTCCTCCGCCATATTACCGATAGCAAAACACGTTATTCGCTGAACAAGGCCATAGGCATCTTTACCGCCGTCATCGCGCTGGTGTTCGTCATCCGCATATGGATCCCGGATACGCAGTCACTTATCGTAGCCCTTGGTATTATCGGGGCGGGACTTGCAATCGGTCTCCAGGATGTCGTTCGTAATTTCGTCGGCGGCATTGTTATCATGTCTTCGAACCTGTTTGAGGTCGGGGACAGGATTGAAGTGGCTGACGAGCGCGGGGATGTGATGGACATCGGCCTCATGAATACCACGGTAATGGAACTGGGGGGATGGGTCAACGGGGACCAGCCGACCGGGAGAATTACCTCGATACCCAATGGGAAAGTCATCATCGGGCCCGTACATAACTACACAAAGGACCACTCATTTTTATGGGACGAAATCATGATCCCGGTCACCTATGACAGTAACTGGAAGAAAGCAAAAGAGATCATCCTGGAAATCGTCAGGTACGAGACAAGGAACGTTGTCCTCGAAGCCGAAACCGAGATTGACAGGATCGGTGAGAAATATTATCTTCCAAAAAATATCGCGAAACCAGCTCTCTATATCACGCCGACAGATAACTGGATTGCATTCCATATCAGGTACGTGACGCAGGTTAAAGACCGTAGGGACTTCCGCACGAGCCTGTTTGAGACGATCCTCTCAAAAATCCAGGAATCGCCGGATATCAGGGTATATTCTCCATCCTCCACGGGCACCAGTGCAATTCAGAAAAAAAGGTCAGATTAGAATAAAACACAGGATGTCACGACTGAAACTCTTACCTCGTCGGGGGGATGAGGATTTTTTTTACAAAATACCATACCAGGAGAACACCTTCGAACAGGATTGGAGCCCGAACCGTACAAAAATCGGTACAGGGAAAGAAAAACCGGACAAGAAAAAACAAGGAAGATCGGGCAGATATTACCCGCTCTCATATATACGTATCGAGCACAACCTGTTCAGTGCCATCGGAGAACTTACCGGTAACAACAATATGACTCTTCTGCCCGGGATTCCCCGTTATACTGATCGAGGATCCGACTGCTATCCCGAGCTTGCTTTCCTGGACCGTGTCATCGACGCGGACAATAAATGCTGTCAGGACGCCGTTGTCTGCTCCGCCATAATTTCGTAATTCAATAGTATTCCCATATCGGACTGCCGTTACGACGACATTCTTCGATACATAGGTATTTCCTGAATTATTCCCTGCAATAACTGTTGAATTATTAACCGGGGCAGGGAATATCCCCGATATATTCGACAGTACACCACTCAGGATATGTTCGGGAGAACCTGATGTCGCGCCCTGCGAATTGATCCAGCCAAGGACCGCCAGAGTCGAGATCGCGATGGAAATGAGGAGCATGATGACAATAACCGCTTTGAATACCTTCCTTCCAAAGGACGATTTCATGACCTTTGTATCCTTTCCGGGTGCGCCATCAGGTTCGAAGGTCAGTTTATCGAGAATTTCCTTGCATTTCTTTGCATCGTCCGTTCTTTCCAGTTTGAGAAGAGTGATGTAAATGTTGTTCCACGCATCGCGGTATTCCGGGTCTGCTTCAATTGCCTTGCCATAACACTGGAGTGCTTTTTCGTAATCTCCCGATTTAAAATAGTCGTTTCCTTTATTCTTGAGGTCCAGCGCGTTGGTTGGTTTCATCTGCCTTAGTGGGATGGCACGTCATACCTTAATAGTTCATTCATTCTCTTTCTGCCCTGGCTTCCGGTTCGACCGGTCCGTATGGCCTGCTCCCAAACCATCATCAGGAGAATGGATCCACAGTACTCGGGAACTATTAGTATGGCGGTTCTTCGCGGATGGGTGGAAGTGAATGGTACATGTCTCACGAACCGGGATGTGTACGGTATCCTCGACCAGGGCCCGGACCGCATCGGTTCATTTGGCGGGGAGTTCTATCTGACCGGAGGTGGCCTGGCTGCACGCGACCATTTTGGCATAATGCCTGGTGACTGCCCCCCCGGGACGATCGCAAGGGGTACGGAAATAATCGGGTATATCGCCCCTGATCCGCCTGAAATGGACCTCGAGGCGGCGATAATCGAGGCGGTCCGGCTGAGGAGCGGCGAAGGGGTGACGGCACTTTCCGGAGGCGTGGATTCCGCCCTTGTGGCAGTTGTTGCAGGACTCCCCTGTATCGCTGTCGGTACTGAAGGGTCACACGATATCAATCGCGCAGTCCGGGTGGCGGAAACAACAGGGCTGTCGTTGTCCTGTAAAACAATAACAGAACAGGACGTCCTGGAAGGACTTTCCGTCGTTACTCCCGTGATCCCCTCTCATGACCCGGTTAATACGTCCATTGCGGTAACAATGTTCTGCATAACCCGGCTGGCACGGGAACTCGGGTATCACCGCATTCTTGCCGGGCAGGGTGCCGACGAGCTCTTTGGCGGATATGCCCGGTACCTTACTAGTCCCGACCTTGAAGCAGATCTCAAATCAGATTTTTCCGGGCTTTCGCTGCAGGCAGCCAGGGACCAGGCGGTTGCCGCGTACCACGATACGTATATATCCATGCCGTACCTGGACATCAGGGTCGTGCGCGCTGCCCGGAAGATCGCGGCCCATGACAAAGTAGTGGGGAGTGTGAGGAAAAAGCCCCTGAGATTAGTTGCAGAACGACATATACCGGCTGAAATAGCCTGGTACGACAAAAAAGCGATGCAGTACGGAAGCGGGGTATGGCGGATGATCCAGGGACTCGCCCGTCACAATGGTTATAAAAGGTCGGTACAAGGGTACATAAACCAGTTTTGCGAGCATGACTATGATATCACAAAAGGATGTTGAACATATCGCGGAGCTCTCTGATATCGGTATCATAAGGGAAGAACTGGATGAATTTACCATCCAGGCCAATAAAATCCTTGACTATTTTGATATCCTTGACCAGGTCGAGGCCGGAAGCGGGTATGTTCAGGAACGATTCAATGTGCTCCGGGATGACATCCCGGGCCCCTCATTGTCTCCCAAAGACGCCCTTAAAAACGCCGGGGCAACAGAGGACGGGTTCTTCAAGGCTCCCAGGGTGATGTAGTGGCCGGGCAGTTCAGGTTCGAACCGGAAGATAAGATCAATGCATTCATCACGATATGCAATGAAGCAGAATATGATTCCGGTCCTTTGTCCGGGATTCCTGTTGCTGTCAAGGACAATATCTCCACGGCCGGTATCCCGACGACCGCGGGTTCCTGCATCCTGAAAGGATATTATCCTCCCTTTGATTCCCATGTGGTCACCTTACTGAAAAAAGCCGGGGCTGCGATTGTCGGGAAGACCAATATGGACGAGTTCGGCATGGGTACCAGTACGGAAAATTCTGCATTCGGACCGACCCTGAATCCTCACGACAGGAAACGGGTACCTGGCGGCTCTTCCGGCGGAAGCGCCGCTGCGATTGCTGCGGGCATGGTCAGATTGGCACTCGGCAGCGATACCGGGGGGTCGATCAGGTGTCCTGCGGCATTTTGCGGGGTCGTCGGCCTGAAACCTACCTATGGCAGGATTTCCCGGTATGGGCTCATTGCCTATGCAAACTCGCTCGAACAGATCGGGCCGATGGCAAAGACAGTCCGGGAAGTATCCGATCTGATGGGTGTTATCTCCGCCTACGATCCCCGCGATGCAACAAGTATCGATAAACCATATCGTCATATCCCGGATACCAGTGTGCAGGGCAGGCGTATCGGAGTGCCGGAAGAATTTTTTGGCACCGGTGTGGATCCGCTTGTCGCTGCAAAAGTCTGGGAAGCGATCGAGGTTTTCGAAGATATGGGAGCAGAAATCATCACCTGCAGGATGCCTTCGATGAAATTTGCGCTCGCAGCGTATTATGTCACCTGTATGAGCGAAGCAAGCTCAAACCTTGCGCGGTTTGACGGTGTCAGGTACGGACCCCCTGTCGACACGAAGATGCAATGGCATGAGGCATTTCAGGAGCGGAGAAGGGAATCGTTTGGCAGGGAAGTCCGGAGGAGGATCATGCTCGGAACCTTCGCCCTTTCGTCGGGTTACTATGGAAAATATTATGCAAAGGCCCAGGCGGCCCGCCAGCAGGTCAAAAACGATTTCATGAGGCTGTTTAAGGATGTCGATGTACTCGCGGGACCGACGATGCCGACGATTGCATTCAGGCTCGGCGAGAAAGCCGATCCTTTGTCCATGTACCTGTCTGATATCCTCACCGTACCTGCCAATCTCGCCGGAGTTCCCGCAATTTCTGTCCCGTGCGGAACCGTGGAAGAAATGCCGGTCGGTTTGCAGGTCATGGGCAAACCCTTCGCCGATGAGATCGTTGTGGATACCGCTTACGCCTATGAACAGGGGGTAAAGACGTGATGGTAAGTCCGGACGCCGTTGCTATAGCCCGGAAACAGTCGGGGTCACCGGTGGAACCGGTTATGGCTGAAAAGAATCCTGCTGAAATGGTCATGCAGGAAGATAAAAGGCGGGTCCAGGAAGATGAACCGGTAATCGGTCTCGAGGTCCATTGCCAGCTCGACACACTGACAAAGTTGTTCTGCTCATGCAGCACCGATTACAGGAATGACGGCCCAAATACTCACACGTGCCCGATCTGCCTCGGGCTTCCCGGCTCACTCCCCGGTATCAACCGGAAAGCCATTGAATTTGCATTGAAAGTTGCCAAGGCGCTGAACTGCGAGGTACTTGAAGAGTCGGTATTTTCAAGGAAAAACTATTTTTACCCTGATCTCGACAAGGCCTTCCAGATCTCCCAGTACGACAAACCCCTTGCTGTCGGAGGCTACCTGATGATCGACGGGGATGAGGGTGAAAAAGCAATCAGGATTACCCGCGTCCACATCGAAGAAGATCCCGGCAGGCTCGTTCATAAGGGCGGTACGGACAGGGCACGATATTCACTGGTTGATTATAACCGGGCCGGTATCCCCCTCATTGAAATTGTCACCGAGCCCGATATGAGGTCGCCAAAAGAGGCGAGGAAGTTCCTCAACAAACTCAGGGCCACTCTCGAGTACCTCTCGGTATTCGATTCGGAGAAGGAAGGTTCACTCAGGGTGGATGCGAATATATCGGTTCAGCCGAAAGGATGGTTTGACAGGCACAGAAAGAGTTACAAGGGGAGGAACCGGGTAGAAGTAAAAAATATTTCTTCGTACAAGGGGGTCGAAAAAGCCCTTACCTTCGAGATAACCCGTCAAAAAAATATGATCAGGAAGTCGCAGCCGATAGAACAGGCGACACGTCATTTTGTTGAAACGCGTGGGATAACGACATCAGGCCGTAGCAAAGAGGAGGAGCAGGACTACCGGTACTTCCCGGAACCAGACCTCTGTCCCCTCCGGGTGCGTTCCTGGGTACCGCACATCGAGCTTCCCGAGCTTCCCGATGCGAGAAAGACCCGGTTTATTGAGCAGTACGGGTGCTCCCAGAACCATGCGAAGACTCTCACCGGAGACTTGAAATTAGCCATGTTTTATGAAACCGTGGCAGGCGCCTCGGACCCGGACCTTGCTGCCACATGGATCGCCGACACACTCCTTGGTGAGCTGAATTACCGGGATATGAGCATCTCAAGGGTCGATCCGGGTCACATGGCCAGTCTCATAACGCTCGTCGCGGGGAAAAAGATTACCGATAAAAACGCGGTCGAGGTTCTCCGGGTTATGCTCGACGAGATTGCCGGAAATAAGCCCGTCGAGATGCCTCAGGCGATTGCGACCCGGCTCGACCTGGGTGTGATCGGAGGCGGGATTGATAAAGTCACAATAACTGCGACGATAAAAGAGAATCCCCGGGCGGTCAGTGATTACCGGGCGGGCAAGAACGAGGCCTTCATGTTCCTCGTCGGCCAGGTGATGAAAAAGACCAAAGGGAGAGCAGATCCGAAGGAACTTAACAGGGAACTGAAATCGGCACTTGATGAGGAGGACGGGCAGGAATGACCGGAGTACCAGGGGAGGTGTGATTATGCACCTGATCGTAACCGAAAAGAATATCTCTGCAGAAAGAATCGCAAAGATCCTTGCAGGCCGGGAAAAAATCGACGTCGCGAGAGATGGCGGCAGTGCAAGTTACCATTTTAACGATACGGTCATCACCGGTCTTCGGGGGCACGTTGTGGAGGTGGACTTCGAACCGGGCTACAACAACTGGAGGTCAGAGGAACGCACACCGAGGAGCCTGATTGATGCAGGGACCGTCAAGGTACCGACAGAGAAAAAAATTATCCATCTCATTCAGAAACTAGCGAAAAAAGCAGACCTCGTCACGATTGCAACGGATTTCGATACCGAGGGGGAGTTGATCGGAAAGGAGGCCTACGAACTGATCAGAGCAGTGAACCCGAAGGTGAAGGTGGACAGGGCCCGGTTTTCGGCAATCACGCCCGATGAAATTAGCCATGCATTCGCCAATACCACAGATATCGATTTTGCACTGGCTGCCGCCGGGGAGGCCCGCCAGGTCATCGACCTGATGTGGGGGGCTTCGCTGACCAGGTTTATCAGTCTCGCCGCCCGGAGAGGAGGTGCCAATATCCTTTCGGTAGGGCGCGTGCAGAGCCCGACACTCGCAATGCTCGTCGATCGCGAGAAAGAAATCGAGGCATTTGTACCGGAAAAGTACTGGCAGCTCTTCCTCCTGACCGAAAAAGCCGGAGAAACGGTCGAAGCCCGCCATGCGACCGAGCGGTTTTCAGATTATGCACAGGCAAAGGTGGCGTACGACAGGACAAAGGAACCCCTCGTAGTTAGCGAGATCAAAGAAGGCCAGCGGATTGACCGTGCCCCGGTGCCTTTCGATACCACGGGCTTCATCGTCGCCGCTGCACGACTTGGATTTTCTGCCGCGAATTCCATGCGGATTGCCGAAGACCTGTATATGAACGGGTTTATCTCGTACCCGAGGACCGATAATACCGTCTACCCGAAGACTCTTGACCTGAACGGGGTCCTGAAAACTATCCGGAGCTCTGTTTTCGCCGATGACGTGGCATGGGTACTCTCCCACCGCCGGGTGATTCCCACCGCAGGAAAAAAGTCGTCCACCGATCACCCTCCTATCCATCCTACCGGCGCGACGACCAGGGAAGTGCTCGGGGATGACCGCTGGAAGATTTATGAACTCGTCGTAAGGCGTTTCCTTGCTACATTGTCTCCCGATGCACTCTGGAAGACCCTGAAAGTCGGTTTCGATGCGGGGGGAGAGCCCTATGCAACCACAGGGGGGACACTCATCGAGCCGGGCTGGAGAACGGTATATCCTTACAGTGAAGCGAAAGACCGTGTTCTGCCGAGGTTCACCGAGGGTGAGAAACTCCCCGTCAGAGCGGTCAGAATCGAGGAGAAGGAGACCCAGCCTCCTCCGCGCTATACCCAGAGCAGGTTGATTCAGCGCATGGAGGAACTTGGCCTTGGTACCAAGAGTACGCGGCATGAGGTTATCGGTAAGCTGGTCTCAAGGAAATACATTGAAGGGAACCCGCTCAGGCCGACGCTTGTCGGCAGGGCTGTGATTGAATCGCTCGAAGACCATGCTGATACGATTGTAAAACCCGACATGACCCGCACTCTTGAAGAGCACATGCAGATGATCAAGGAACGGAAGCGGGTTAGAGATGACGTCATCGTTGAATCGCGGCAGATGCTCCATGCGGCCTTCGATCAGCTCGAGGCCCACGGCCAGGAGATTGGCAATGAGATAATGGAGCAGACTGCTGAGGAACTTACGCTTGGACCCTGCCCTGTCTGCGGAAAGGATATCCGTATCCGGCATTTACGAAGCCAGGCCCAGTTCATCGGCTGCACCAATTATCCTGAATGCAGGTTCAATATCGGGCTTCCCATGGCAATGTGGGGGTTTGCCGTCAGGACTGATGATGTCTGCCCCAAACATCATCTCCACCACATCAGACTCGTCAGGAAAGGGTCCCGCCCCTGGGAGATCGGTTGTCCCCTGTGTCACCACATCAGTTCGAATAAGGAAACCCTCGCTCTTATCCCCTCAATGACCGACCTCTTCCATGAAAAGCTCTATTCAAACCATATCTACACGGTATACGAGGTTGCAAAGGCAGAACCGCAACGAATTTCCGGGATACTCGGGATTAGCCAGGACAAGGCCGGACAGATAGTGCGGGAGGCGGAGGAAGTCCTCACCCTCCTGCGCCGGCGCTCGGAGTGCAGAAAGTTCGTGAGAAAACACCTGCCTCCCCGCAGGGGGAGAAGTCACTCTGCCATCGTGAAAAAGCTTCACGAGGCCGGCATCAACGACCTCGACGGGCTTTCGGGTGCGGATCCAAAGGTTATCAGGGGCGCAGGCATTGGGGAGATGGAGGCAGAGAAACTTCAGAATGAAGCAAAACGAATTACCAGTGAGCGTATTCTCAAAGAAATCGGCATTCCCGCGGTCAGCCTGAAGAAGTACCATCAGGCAGGAATCACAAGACCTGAAGACTTTCTGACGAATCACCCGGCCGCTATCAGCGAAATGACCGGAATTAATCCTGAAACGGTTTTTAAGCACATTGAAACGGTTGCTAAAGCCAGGAATATGCCTGTCCCCGAGAAGATCACGCGGGCACAACTCGAAAAGGGCAAAGCTGAACTTCTTGCCATAAGGGGGATCGGGACTGCCGCTCTGGGTAAGCTGTACAAGGCGGGAATTGTGAACGGGGACCGCCTCGACCGGGCAGATCCTGAAGAGCTCTCAAGAAAGACGGGTGTTCCGAAGGAAAAGATCCTCGAGTACCAGAAGGAATACCGCGCCGTTGCAAAAGTTTAGAGACTGATAATAACAAATTGGTAGTGAGCATGATCCATAATCAATGGAAAACCTGGGTCCATGTGACCAAGCTCGATCCTGACAAGCGACTGACACCCGAGGCCGTGGCAGAGGTGGCAACAAGCGGTACCGATGCTCTGATGATTTCAGGTACCCTCAACGTAACCAGGGAAAACGTAAGCGCTTTAAGGCGCCAGCTTGAGAAATACGGGTTGCCGCTCGTGGTCGAACCTGCAGGGCCGGAGGCAGTGATTTTCGAAGGAGTCGAGTTCCTTTTTGTTCCCAGCGTGATGAATTCGACGGACATACGGTGGATCGTCGGGAAACACAGGGACTGGGTTAAGAGCCAGAAGGTAGACTGGGAAAAGGTCGTCCCCGAAGCATACATCGTCCTTAACCCGGATTCGTCAGTCGGGAAGGTGACAAAGTCGGTATGCGATCTCTCGCCCGCCGATGTGGCCGCCTATACGAGCGTCGCAGATCATTATTTCCATTTCCCGATAGTTTATATCGAGTATAGCGGGACCTATGGGGACCCTGCGATGGTAAAAGCAGCTTCGGATGCCCTGGACCAGTCGGTTCTCTATTACGGCGGAGGGATAGATTCGGCCAGCCGTGCTGCCGAGATGGCCCGGTATGCAGACACCATTGTTGTCGGTAATGCCGTATA
This sequence comes from Methanoregulaceae archaeon, assembly GCA_035543455.1. GTDB lineage: Archaea > Halobacteriota > Methanomicrobia > Methanomicrobiales > Methanospirillaceae > CAIKOD01. The sequence continues at coordinate 3,260 of DATKKE010000057.1, read as the reverse complement.
CGAGAAGGGTGTAGAAGTCCTGAAAGCGACCGTGAAAGCGGTCCAGTGATCGACTGTCAGAATATGCCCGATATACGGATTGTTCTCGTAAACCCGATTTATGAAGGAAATATCGGATTTACCGCCCGGGTGATGAAAAATTTCGGATTTTTCAAGCTCCTTCTCATCGATCCCTGTGAAATCGGCGAGGAAGCATCGCTCCGTGCCGCTCATGCCCAGGACGTCCTTTCCGGTGCGACAGTCTGTACTTTTAAGGAAGTTCATAAATCGAGCGATCTGGTAATCGCAACCACCGGTCTTCTCAGCAAATCTGTCTGCCGCTCCATGCGGATGCCGTATTATTCTCCACCGGAAATCCGTGAGAAAATAAAAGATATTGACGGTGTGGTATCAGTTCTTTTCGGAAGGGAGGACTGGGGACTCTCAAATGAAGAGGTGAAAAACAGCGACATGATATGTACTATTCCCGCATCCCCCGAGTACCCGGTGCTGAACATTTCCCATGCAGCCGGCGTTGTCTGCTATGAGCTGGCACACCTCCCGAGAGGAGAGTATCATCTCGCCAGCAGGGAGGAGATGGAATACCTGTACCAGCATATGAACAGGTTTCTCAACGAGATTGAACATCCTGATTTCAAACGGGATAATACGCTCCTTATGATGCGAAGGATATTAGGGAGGGCAAACCTCACCACCCGGGAGGCGAGCACCCTCCATGGCCTGTTACGAAGGGCTGAATTCCATATCGATCCTAAAATCCATGGTCGCGAGCGCGACCGCCATTTCAGGGATATTGACGCCACATCATCAAATGTTTCTCCCGGTCCCGAAGACGAATAATTTCCTGGGTTCATGTCATTAAACCGATTCTTACAACAATGGTACGAACGTCGCCGGGGGAGAAATTATCAGATTTGCCGTCGTAGTATACAGGAATGATCCTGGTTGACTGGCAGATCCTTGACCGCATTGCGAGGGGTTTTATCAGCATCGATCCCTTTGATTCCGAACTCGTCCAGCCCAACTCTCTTGATATCAGGCTTGGGAACCATTTCGTGTGGTACGAGGAGAGCGGAGATATCATCGATCCCTATGATGAAGAGACTATAACATCGCATTTTCATGAAAAGACGGCTGATTCGGTTGTCCTCGATCCGGGCAGGTTCATGCTCGCCGAAACACTGGAGGTGATCGGGCTGCCCGATAATATCGTAGCGAGTATCGAAGGAAAGAGCAGTATCGCAAGGCTTGGCGTAGAACTGCACCAGACCGGGGGGTGGATAGACGCGGGGTTCCGCGGCAGCATTACGCTCGAGATGTGCAACGTCAACCAGCGGCCGGTCCGGATCCATGCAGGAATGCCGGTCGGACAACTGGTGTTTTATACGACAGAACGTGCATCGCACCCGTATAACCTGAAAAAAGACGCAAAATACATGGACCAGCGCCAGGCGACCCTCTCGCGGTACCATGAAAACAAGAGGACCAGCTGAGTGCCTATATAGGGTATGAAATTAAATTTTATGAGGATGGATGGAGATTTCCGGAGCTGAACCCATGCGACTTCTTCTTATACATTCGGATTTTATTGAATACGAAGCAAAAAAGAAAACAAAAATTGCCGAGGACGTGGCAGTCAGGAAGGATCGCCACGAAGAGGCCCTCGTGGTCTTCACTGCTGTTGAATCGGTCGATCAGGATGACGTGTTTTTTGTGGTCGCCCAGGCAGCTGAAGAGGTCAGGCAGACCGCCGCAAAGCTTGGTGTGGAGAATATTTTCATTTACCCCTATGCCCACCTCTCAAACGATCTGGCCGGCCCGGATGTAGCTGTCGAGGTATTAAAAGCCCTGGAACGCGAACTTGCAATTGATTTCAACGTAAAACGTGCGCCATTCGGATGGTACAAGTCGTTTGTTATCTCCTGCAAAGGTCATCCGCTTTCTGAACTGTCGAAGACGATAGTACCGGGTGAGGACACCCCGGTCAAGGAAAAGAAGACGGTTACACACGAGTTTTTTGTCATGACACCCGACGGGAAACACCATGATACGTCAGGGTTCCTGGATGACTCCCCTTTTGGCTGTCTCTTGAAGAAGGAGCTTGGAGAACCTGCTCTGGCAAGCGGTGAACCGGTGCATGTCGAGCTGATGCGGTCGAAGGAGCTCGTCGACTATGAACCTGTCAGCGACGTAGGACATCTCAGGTGGATGCCGAGGGGAAAACTGATAAGAGATCTCCTCGCCGACTACGTGCTCAGCACGGTCCTCCCCTACGGGGGGACACCGGTGGAGACCCCGGTCATGTACGACCTCGGCGACCTGGCGATTTTCGAACATGCCGATAAATTCGGTGAACGCCAGTACCGGTTCAAGAGCGGGACCAGGAATATGATGCTCCGGTTCGCGGCCTGTTTCGGGATGTTCTCGATCATGCGGGACATGCATATATCGCACAACACCCTCCCGATGAAGATGTACGAACTCTCGACCTATTCATTCCGGCATGAACAGAAAGGAGAGGTTATCGGGCTTAAACGCCTCAGGGCATTCACCATGCCCGATATGCACACCCTCTGCAGCGACATGCCGGAAGCCCTGAGATGTTTCGAGGAACAGCTTGCAATGGGCTGGAAAACAGGGAAAGATTTTGGTACCGGTCTTGTCGGGGTATTTCGGTGCACGCGGGACTTTTACGACCAGAATGAGGACTGGATTAAGAAGATTGTCAGGGAATCAGGTGTTCCTCTCCTGATCGAGATTTTATCGGACCGCGTCCATTACTGGATAGCTAAGATCGACCTGGCGGCAATCGACGGTCAGGGACGCCCGATCGAAAACCCGACGGTCCAGATCGATGTGGAAAGCTCCACCCGGTTCGATATCAAGTATTATGAGAATGACGGGACCGAAGTACATCCACCGATCCTTCACTGCTCGCCAACCGGAAGTGTAGAACGGGTAATCTGCGCAATTCTCGAGAGCACTGCATCGATGGAGGTCCCCATGCTCCCGATATGGCTCTCGCCAACTCAGATCCGGATCGTTCCCGTTGCAGAGCGTCATCTCCCCTTTGCGAAGGAAATTGCCGACCGGTTGAATATCGCCCGCATCAGGACTGATTTTGATGACCGGGATGAAAGCGTCGGTAAGAAGATCCGGGAATCGGGAATGGACTGGGTGCCGTTTGTTGTTGTCGTAGGGGATGCAGAAGTTGAAACCGGTAAGCTGACGGTCACTATCCGGAAGGAATCACGAAAGGA
>DATKKE010000056.1:0-17248 GCA_035543455.1 Methanoregulaceae archaeon | reverse complement strand
ACGAGGTCCGGCGTAAATACTCCGTTGTGATCGTCCTGCATGGTGAGATTCTGAATTCTGACATTTGAGGTACCGGCACCCTTCGCGGTGACCGTTACACTCACGAGAGTCACACCGCTTGCCCCGTCCTCCACCTGCTGGAGGAGATCGGTTGCGCTGACGGTCACGTTGTCCGAAGGCACGGCAGTCGATTTCGAACCTTTTGCCCAATCCGGGAACGTCACACCGGTTATCTGACCCGCTACAGGATTTGTCAGCTTCACCTGCATACGGTACCCCGCAAGGCCGGCACCAAGGCCGCTAATCCGGAAATTGTAGGTTACCGATGACCCCGATGTGAGGGTCACCGCCGGAGGGTTGATCGATATGGCCGGACCGGCTGTCGCACCGGATATTCCGGTTACGAGAGTGCCGAGTACCAACAGCGTAAGAATAACGAATGCGATCTTCATCAAACCACCTTTATCTCCCGAATGCAGAGAAGTGTAATCCCTGTAAATCCGGTTTTATTAATCTTACATAAACAGACGGCAACTGTGCTGATTAACATTACTGGTCTGTCAAAGATCCTCCCATCGTCGAAATCTACAATTCACCCGGGATTTTTTTTTGGAAGATCTTGTCAGATTTATCAGAAATGTTTATTTATTCAGAATAATCATATTATTCAGAATGATATGAGACGTAAGAACCAGCACCCTGATCTCGGTGCACCTGATAACTCATCCGGAGGCTGCAGGATGGAAGCAATCCTCGCAATAGATGAGCGTGGCCAGATGGTTATTCCCAAGGAGGTACGGGACCTGGCGCGAATCAGGCCCGGAGACAGGCTCGCACTGGTCAGTTGCAGGCGTGATGGCGAAATCTGCTGTCTTATGCTCATTCATAACGACAGGCTCACAGAAATGGTGAAAACCGTGCTGTCACCGGTAATCAAGGATATTATGGTGGGAAACGAGGTCACAGAAGATGTCAGAAAGTGAAGGAACAACGAATTATAACGACGCCCCCTGTGGATGCGGGTGTGAATCAACCTGTGCGGCAGAAGCAGACAAAGCCGCAGGTGTGGGGAATTCCGGGATTAAAACGGTATCGCCGGTTCTAGACCGCAAGGCCAGTCACGATCATGTACTTGCGAGGCTCGGGCAGAACAGGAACGGACACCGTGTCGCCCCGGGTCTCTATTCTCTCGGCTGGCCCGGGCCATCATCCCCGGTAATAGTGACGGCAAATTACACGCTCAGTTTCGATGCTGTCCGTTCAGGTCTTGGAGGCATCGATGCCTTTATCCTGGTGCTCGATACAAAGGGGATAAATGTATGGTGTGCAGCCGGAAAGGGAACATTTGGGACTTCTGAGCTCGTAAACCGGATACATCTGACCGGACTTGCCTCAGTAGTCCATCACCGTCGCCTCATCCTTCCCCAGCTGGGTGCCCCTGGCGTATCGGCGCATAATGTGCATAGGGCCACTGGATTTCACGTGGAATACGGACCGGTCAGGGCCCGTGATCTTCCCCGGTTCCTTGTAGACCGGGTTGCAACCCCGGAGATGAGGACCGTGCAGTTCACTACCAGAGACAGGATCGTCCTGATCCCTGTTGAACTGAGAAGTGCACTTATTCCCACGATAATAGGGGCTATTGCCCTCTGGCTTGTCGGCGGATGGTTAGCGGCGTCCGCATTGATCGCATCCATCATAGCCGGCACGGTTGTATTTCCGATACTTCTTCCCTATCTCCCGACGGTTGATTTCAGTACGAAGGGTTTATTCCTTGGGTTCATTGTAGCAATCCCCTTTGCCATAATGGCATTTATTTCCGGTGTTCCGATAGCACCGCTCTGGGTAAGCATCACGTCAATGATCTCATTATTGCTCGTGATTCCCGCCCTGACTGCATATCTCGCTCTCAATTTTACGGGATCCACGCCGTATACATCGAGAACGGGTGTAAGGAAGGAGATTTTTTCGTATATACCGGTAATGACCGGGGCAGGACTGATCGGGTTAACCTTTGCCCTCGTAGTAGGATTAACCCATTTCATGGGGGTGTGGTAAATGCCGCTTTTTAATTCCTATACAGAAACCTCGCTTCAGTTTTATCCGGAAAAATGTGTCGGGTGTGAACGTTGTACCGAGGTCTGCCCCCACGGAGTCTTTTCTATGCATGGGAACCTGGCATCACTCCAGCGACCTGAAAAATGCATGGAATGTGGCGCATGCGCAAGGAACTGCCCGGAAGGTGCGATCAGCGTCGAGGCCGGTGTCGGATGTGCATGGGCCATGATCCGTGCGGCACTGACAGGGAGCAGGGAAGTAATCTGCGGAGATGACGGATGTTGCGGGCAGAACGCTGACGAATCCTGTACCTGCACAGGATCTGCTCCGGGAAAAGAGGGATAAGCAGATATATTATCTCTTTTTTCCGCTCTGTTGACATCCTCACTGGACATCACCTCGACAGGAGGGGGGTTTCACCCCACTCCCCCATCAGGATAGCCATTGGAAAAGGTTACAGGGGCAATAAAGCAGGAAGATAATTTTTCAAATCGCTCACTATCCTGACCGGGGACGCTAAAGCATCGGGGGAGAACCCCTGGAGCGTCTGAATACAAACTTATTGCAGATAAATTGGGAACGGGCTGGAATTTATTAATTTCAGGAAGTCAACAGAGCTCTTTTTCCTTTTTAATTCCAATTCAATACGTCGAAAAAATTAAGACTACCGGTTATCTACCCACCTTCTTCTTATACAACTCGGGTCCGAGAGTGACAAGAATACCCCCTTGGTCAGGGGGTATGTAAATGATCTGCTGCCCGATCGTTACGATAGTCCCGATGGGTTTACCTTTCCCCACGCTCTGCGATGAATGTGCCTGTATGGCAGCATCCCTGGATTCCGGGCTGTCGAATGACTGGGTCTGGACGGTTAGCATATTCCCAGACTGGTCTCGAAGAACATAGATCTTTCCTCCCAGGGCACCAGGGAAATTCCATGTGAAGTCAGTGGTATTTACGATTGTCAGTCCGGCATTCTGGGCGGCCTCCGAGATTGGTTCACCCACAATAATCCGATACGGCTCGGCAGGAAACGCTACCATAACCCAGCCCAGGGGCACCAGGAATATCAGGATCAGGATGATCAGTATCGTAAGGGCTACATTATCTGTTTTACTCATTTCAAGCCTCCTGAATGGCGGAATAAGTCAATTGACTGATAATTTTCATTCCCCTGGCCTCCCTGTTTCCACCCAGCCGGGTTTTTTCAGCTTCAGGAAGATGAGCGGCGGTACGGCAAGCAATATTGTACCGAGCAATACGCCAATGACATAGAACAGGGTCTCAGTTGCAGTAAAAGCACCGGTTGGCATCAGCCCTACGATAAATGCGAATACCACTCCGAATGCCCCCATTCCGCCAATTATCCATATACCGGTCATTCCTCCGGGAATTTTAAAAGGCCGCGGCGCATCAGGTTTTGTGTATCTCAATTTGACGAGAGATGCAAAGACGAGGAAATAGACGATACATAACAGTTCGACAGTCATCGCCGACAACACCCAGTAAGCCTGGTTGACCGAAGGCAGAAATACATAGAGCAGAGAAACAAATGTCCCGATAAGAGCCTGGATGATGAGCACGGCCATTGGTGAGCCATATTTGTTGGTCTTGTTGAATACAGGGGGGAGGTTCCCTTCTTCCGCGACAACTCCAAGACCTTTTGCCGGTCCGATAAGCCAGGCAGCAAGCGAGACGACCCCGCCGATGGTGATGAGAACGGCCATTGGTGCGACAGCCCCCGGGATATGGAGCGCGTTGAAGAAGTACTGGATCGCCTGCATCACACCGCCGGCCAGGTTTATCGTACTGGCGGGGATAACAAACGCGATGGCAAGTGTAGCAAGGACTGTGCATGCGAATATGATGACTGCCGAAATGGCCATTGCCTTCGGATAGTCTGTCTTGGGATTGCGGGTCTCCAGAGCATGGAAACCAGCCATCTCCATGCCGGCGAAGAGCAGGATGACTGTTGCAAAGTAGGGAAGGGTCGAGAAGTTCAGGGTCGGGACGATGCCGCTCCAGGAGAAGGGCGGAAGAACTATTGCGGCCCCGGAAACAATCCAGTAAATACCAAGCCCGATGATCAGTATCGAAGGGATAATACTCCCGAGAATCACCCCGTAATTCTGGAATTTTGACGAGACGTCCTCACCGAAATATGCAATCAACGTCGTACCCCAGAAGGCGATCATCATCACCACAAACAAGTAAATGGCATTGCTCCCAAGCGCCGGGGAGAGTGCAAATGCCAGTGTCGATGCAATGAATGCAAGAACGGTCGGAAACCAGACGAGGTTATTCGACCATTCGCAGAAGATTGCCACGAACCCTCCTTTCGTTCCGAACGCTTCCCGGCACCAGGCATACACACCTCCCCCCTTGTCTGAAAGCATCGTTGCAAGCTCCGCCCCTGCGAGGGAGAGGGGGATGAGAAATAGGACCGTCCCGATAATATACCAGCCGATGCACGACCAGCCGAACATCGCCATCGACGGATAATTCCTGATGCTCAATACTGCTGCAACATTGATCATCGCAAGTGCAAAGACACCAAGTACTTTTACCGGTGCGACGCCGGATTTCCGGGTTGAACCAGTCTCTTCGTTCACCGCTTTTCCTCCTTTATACAATACATCATGTATTCACCTTTGCAATTTTCAACGCCGTGCGTATCGTGCTCGAACCCCGGGAACCGGTTATCGAAGTCCTGAAGGGATTTCAGGTAGCCGAGCAGGGGGCCGTTTCGCCGGCCGGTCCTTTCACCGGGAGCAAACAGCGGGATACCGGGTGGGTACGGATAAATCCCGGTCGCCACAATTCTGTTCCCGGCCCTCGATACCGGGACGTGCTCGACTTCGCCGCGCACCAGCTTTTTGTAGGCTTCTGCGTAGGTTATGGCAGGCTCCGGCAGGGTTGCGTAAGCTTCCTCCAGAAGTTCACACATTCTATGTTCTTTCTTAAATGCATGCATCTCATCGGTCAGGCTTTTCAGCGTCATTCCACCATACCGCTCGTGATATGCCGTTGTCAGGTCCGGGAAAATTTCCTCGAGAGGCGTCCCTTCGTCGTAATGCCGTTTGAACTCGAACAGCTCGGAAATCAGGGTCCCCCATTTCCCCTTGGTATTCCCCATCGAAAACAGGAAGAGAATGATGTAATCACCGGACTTTTCATTCACAATCCCCCGCGTATCGAGGAACTTAACCACCACTGCCGCCGGTATCCCCCAGCTGCCGAGTGTCCCGTCGTCATTCACGCCTGGCATCGTGACCGTGACTTTAATAGGATCAAGCATGCAGAAACCGTCAGGGAGATCGCTAAAACCATGCCATGGTTCACCGGGGTGCAATACCCATGCTGAGGGGTTGTCACGGAGCGTTTCGAGCTGTGCATCTGCAAAATGGACCTTCTTTTTTACCTTTGGGTCGGTGACCGAGTCCGGTTGCCACATGCCGAACCACCAGTCTTTCAGTTTCCCGGTCCCGCATATCTCGCGGTAGATCCGTGCCATCGTACGACGGAACCTGATCGCCTCTTCTATCGATTCAGTTGTCAGTACACGCCCTGCCGCACCTTCCATCATTTTCGAAGAAACATCGAGCGATGCCATGATCGTGTAGAGCGGGGACGTTGAGCTATGCATCATGAACCCTTCGTTGAACCTCGAATGTTCTATGAGGACCCGCCCGTTCCTGACATGGACCATTGACGCCTGTGACAGGGCAGCAAGGAGTTTATGGGTCGACTGGGTAGCAAAAACCGTTGGTCCCTTCGGATTCTTATCCCCGTCTCTCATGGCAAACCGTTCCCGGTACAACGGGTTAAAACGGGCATATGCGTACCATGCTTCATCGAAATGGATGCTGTCCACGCTCTTCCCAAGGAGGTCCTCGACCTCGGTCGCACGATAACAAAGTCCGTCATAGGTGGAATTTGTGACGATGGCATGGACCGGCTTCTTATTTTCCATGTCACGGGTAAGGGGACCTGCATCTATTTTTGCTTTAATCGCCTTCTGCGTCATTTCTGATGGTGGAATCGGCCCGATGATCCCGTAGCGGTTCCTGGTCGGGATCATGAATATGGCATAGGAATGCGTCATTGTGAGGGCGTGTTCCGCGGATTTATGGCAATTACGGTCGACCAGCACGATGTCGTCTTTCGCGACCCGGCCGAAGAATACGATTTTGTTGGCTGTCGATGTCCCGTTGGTGACAAAATACGTCATATCTGCGCCAAATACCTTTGCTGCATAGCGTTCGGCCTCGCCAAGCGGCCCTGAATGGTCGAGCAGCGACCCAAGTTCGCCAACGGATATGGAAAGATCCGATCTGAAGAGCTGTTCACCGAAAAATTTGTGAAAAAGCCTCCCTGAAGGCGACTTCCGGAATGCCGTGCCACCCGCATGCCCTGGGGTGTGCCAGGAATACTCAAAGTCCTTTGAGAATTTCACGAGAGCTCCGAAAAAGGGAGGTAACAGTCTCTCCTTGTACCGGTTTGCTGCCGCAGTGATACGTCCTGCAATAAACTCCGGTGTATCATCCATGATATAGATATATTCATTGACTTCCCTGACGGTCTCCACATTCAGCGCCGACGGGGCCTCGCTTGCAGGTTCAGCCATCAGGAATATCGGGATATCCTCGTTTCGATCCCTGATCTCATGAATGAGCTGCTTCGCATCGTCGTGGTTTTTTGACTTCTTACCCCCGATATTCCAGTTGATCAGGATGCAGTCAACATCAGGCAGGTTTGCATATGCCGAGCGGGCGTCCTCAATTGATGCAATGGTGAAAACATCGATATTAAAAGCAGAAAGTCCGTTTGCAATCCGTTTTATTGTCCGCCCGTGCGGGGACTCTTCATTCAGGGCATCATCGATAATAACGACCGTCAGCCTATCTTCAGGATTCATGTATCCTCCAAAAACCATCCGTTATGGTTCGGGCTCTTACCGGGATTTCCGTTCCGATGCACTGCAACACAATCAGCATACCTTAATCCCTCCTGAAAAACAGTCTCCGGGATTTCAATGGCCGGAATTTTTTGTTTTTCACGGTTTCCGGTGAGCCGGGCAAACGGATCCGATGCAGGGTGTACAAACGTCCCATTACCTTTTCCCACAGAGGAGAGGCTCTTTCCCATGACTATTTATATCTTTTCTTCAAGTCCGGGCAACCCGGGAGGAAATTAAATTACCTTCGGGTTTTTATTTCGGATCAGCCATTAATCAAGTAATTTTATCACCAGGGCTCCCCCAGGATAAGGAAGAACATATTACATCGCCGGACTGCTACCAAAAACCTCCTCATCTCCCCTTATATCAGAAAATTGATGACAAACCGATTTGGGTTTTAAATAACTAGCCCAAGCGAACCGATACGTGCCAATACTATCCAAAATTATAACTAATAGCCTAAACCTAAAGATTTCTATAAATAAGCCAAGAGAAACCTCCGGAAAGAATCCGGTCCGTTTTGCGTGCGATCTCATCATGACAAACTACATCGAACAAATACGGGAGCTGGATGACAGGCTGGTCGTCGAGCTCAGTTTCAAGCGGGTTGACCAGTTTTTTGACAGAGATGATCCATCCCCGATCGGCCAGCGTGACCTTTCCGGTGATGCGGAAGATGCAGTAATTTCTGCAATTATCGACAGGGAACCAACAAAACCCGTGGAATATGTGATCCGGTTCCCGGCATCTGAGGTGACACCGGAGGTCGAAACCGGTCTTCCCCTGGCCTTCAGGACGTATTTCAAATACCGTTGTGAAGGGGCGAAGAGAAATCTCAGGGTCCTCCGGAAGCGGATAAAATATGGCCTCATCACTGGCCTTGGTATCTCGGCCGTACTCATCCTGATTGGCAGCTATGCCTTTTCCTGGCATACCCAGGACGTATGGGGAGCGATTATTATTGGTGCGATCGTCATTTTCTGCTGGGTTGCCCTCTGGGACCCGATTGATGTATTCCTCCACCACTACCTCATGAGCAAGGGAACAATCAGACTCGGGATGAAGAGGGTCATTACCAGTACGGTACGGGTAGAAAAGTCGGGGATATGGATTGACGGTATGCCTGAAAAGAATTAAATTCTCGATAACACCAAATCTCCCAACGATAAGAGCTATGGAATCGAACTGGCGTCATCAGTACTATTTTCAAAAAATTATTCTGATGAAATATTTCTCCAGAACTTCGACCTGAAATCCGGTTTTTTCACCGGTTTCCCGGAGATCCCGGAGTCGTTTGTATCACGAACCACGTGTTCCGATCCGGAATGGATGACCGTTCGTTCTGTTGCGAGGAGGGTTTCGATTCTCTCAAGCCGTGTCCCGATTTCGTTATTCCTGCTGTCCTGGTCTTTCAGGAGCCGTTTTAATTCATCTATCCGGTCGATCATTTCCCTTTCGAAGTCATGCTCCTCCGCTTCCATTTCCTCCAGCTTCTTGGAGGGCGAAAGAAGTTTACTGGACAGGTACCCGGCAAACGTTGCAAAAATACCTACTCCGGTGGTCATAACGATGATCCCCACAATCCTGCCAAGTGTCGTCACCGGGTATCGGTCTCCGTAACCTACGGTTGTAATTGTTACGTATGCCCACCAGATTGCGTCATTCGCATTGGTGATATTGGCGTCAGGAGAGGAGCTTTCGGCCAGCAGCACCCAGGATGACCCCACTTCGAGGATCAGGATCACGGAAAAGATGAGAATATACACTGCCAATTCTGCCCTGTTCCGCGACAATTGGGTTTTAATATTGTCAGGCCCGAGCTTTTTAATGATTTTATAGGCCTTGACGATCCTGAAAAACCGGAATATACGGAACATGGGGACACACGCCAGGAGATCAGCCCATCCCCAGTCCCTGATGAAATAATAAGAACGGGATTTTGCCGTTATCATCCGGTAAGAGAAATCCGCAATAAAGATCACGGTAAGTCCGATATCTATGATGTTAATGACATTCCGTGCACCTAGACTGAAAACGGGCAGGAATGTGATAAAAAGGTTGATAACTGATAGGATCGAGACCATGGCAATGAAAATTTCATAGCCGGGATCCTTCATATCCTGGAATTCATCATTATCAGGCATGGTAATCTGGTTAAAATCTTAATCCTAAGAGAATTAAAAAGATATACCAACCATTCCCCTTATCACACCGGGTCCCTCACGATAGGACATGTCAGGCAATGACAGCCGCCTCGTCCTCTTCCGATCTCGGAACCGGGTATGGTTATTACCTCCACGCCTTCCTTCCGGAGTTTTGTATTGGTAAACACGTTCCGGTCGTACCCGATAACGAGCCCCGGTTCAAGTGCGAGTACATTATTACCATCATCCCATTGTTCGCGTTCCTGCTCGAACCAATCCCCGCCGGTCGTAACCGTCCGTAGTTTCGGGATATCCATCGCATCGGCTACTACATCCCGAAATGGACCGGTTTCCTCCTCAATTTTCAGGGATCCAGCTTCGCCCGGATACAAGCTGAAGCATTTTACCTGCTGAATAACTCCTTTGTACACGGTGGCCAGATCGGCATCGCAGAACGTAAAGACGGTATCGAGATGCATTGCCCCCCTTGTCTTCGGGAATAAACAGGCAATCACCCGATCAGCGGCGTTTTTATCGAAGAGTGCATGGGCAACCTGCATGACCGGTTGTCCGAACGTTCTCTCACCCATTCCTATCAGGACGGTCCCATTACCTACGGGCATAACATCCCCTCCCTCAATCGTCGATGGCCCGTAATTATGATCCGGATCGCCAAACCACGTATTGAAAACGGCCTTCCTGAAATCGGGATGATACCGGTATAATGCCGTCATGAGAAGCGTCTCGGATCGACGGGCCGGATGGTGCATGGGATTGAGGGAAACCCCGTTATGTATCCACGAGCTCGGATCGCGGGTGAAGATCATATTCGGCAGGGGAGGGACCCACATCCCGTGAGGGCCAATTATTTTTTTCAGCGTTTTAAAAACTGGAAACGGAATCTCGCCAGCGGTTATTCCACCTATAAGACGTTCTGCAAGCTCCCCGGCCGGCATATCAAACAGCCATTGCCGGAGCTCGGAAAGCCCTATAAGGCCGATGGTGTCGGGCGTGATCTGACGGTCGATAACCCATTCACGTGCTTCAGGGTCCTCGAGGGTCTTTGAGAGGAGGTCATGCACTTCAAGCACCACGACCCCATGTTCCTTCAGCACTTCGACGAGGTTATAATGTTCGATCTTCGCCTTCGCAACCCAGATAACCTCATCGAACAATAGTTCCCTGCTGTTCTCGGGTGTAAGCCTCATATGGGCGAGCCCGGGGCGGCAGACAATTACCCTGCGAAGTTTTCCTACTTCCGAGTATACCCCGTATTTCATCGTTATCTCCTCATCCGATTGGAATGATCAGGACCCGGGGCACCGGGCCTGATCACCGTACCAGCCTGCCCGGTAAAAATCAGGCTGAGATCCTCAAGAGATCCAATCACTGCCTCTCTGCCCGTTTTTTTAACAAATTCACAGGCTGCAGCTACTTTCGGTCCCATCGATCCCGCAGGGAAATGGTGCCGGTACTTGCGGAGTTCTCCGGGGGTCGTTGCTTCCAGAAGTCGCGCAGAAGGTGTTCCGAAATTGAGGTAAACCCCCGGTACGTCGGTAACCATGATAAACCGGTCTGCTGAAAGGTCCTGCGCCAGGAGCCCGCTTGCAAGGTCCTTGTCGATAACTGCTTCGACCCCGCTCACCGTTTTCCTGCCCGGGTTGTGTGTGACGGGAATGCCTCCGCCACCGGTACAGATAACCAGGGTCCCCTTCTCAAGAAGCCATTCAATGGGTCGTATCTCACGGATACAACGCGGTTTTGGAGAGGGGACGACCCTGCGCCAGGCGTCGTTATCCTGTTTAAAGGTCCAGCCCGTGGATTTCCCGATCCTTACCGCCTCTTCTTTTCCATATCCGGGACCTATAAATTTTGTCGGGTTTTTAAACGCAGGATCCATTGGATCAACGTCAACCATGGTAAGTATCGTGGCAAGAGGTGGCGTACCTTCGAGCAGGTTGCCAAGCTCCTGTTCAATCACGTATCCAATCATTCCTTCTGTCTCTGCTCCGAGAATATCGAAAGGGTAGAGAGCGGGTTCACGGGCTCCGGCATTCCGGAGGTTATCTTGGTATGCGGCCTGTTCAGATGCAAGCAGTCCTATCTGGGGACCATTGCCATGAGTCAGGATCAACTGGTGGTCCTTTGCCGCGGGCGCCAGGGCTGCAACTGCAGTTCGGATATTCCGGCGCTGGACTTCGGCGGTCAATGGTTGTCCACGTCTGAGAAGAGCATTCCCGCCCAGTGCTACAACAATACGCATGGTGCGATCATCTATTCCTGCATCAGCTGGTCACGTGCTTTTTCAATCATCCCCATCTGCTCCGCGGATACCTCCGGATAGCGAAGGGGAAGTTCCTTGATCTTTGTGGCAATAATATCCGAAACAAGCATCCATGCCGCCAATTTGTCGTCGGCCGGAATAATGTACCACGGTGCATGATTCGTGCTTGTTTTTTTTAGTACCAATTCGTACGCCCTCTGGTATTCCGCCCAGTACTGCCGCTCGGCAAGGTCGGAAAGGGAAAATTTCCAGTATTTTGCCTGGTTATCCAGTCTCTCAAGCAAACGCCGTTTTTGCTCATCCCCTGAGATATGAAGGAAAAATTTGAGAATAAGGGTACCGTTCCTGACCAGGTGCTGTTCAAATCCATTTATATCTTCATATCGTGCATTCCAGAACCGGTTCCCCCGTTTTCCAGGCGGTAAACGCTGATTATGGAGCAGGTCAGGGTGTACTCTTACTATGAGAACTTCTTCATAGTACGACCGGTTGAACACCCCGATCTCACCTCTCTTGGGCAGTTTTTCGCTGTAACGCCACAAAAAGTTATGATCGGTCTCTTCAGGGGTAGGAACCTTAAAGCTGGTAACACTGCAACCCTGCGGGTTTACCCCTGACATCACGTGCTTTATTGTCCCATCCTTACCCGCTGTATCCATCCCCTGGAGGATCACGAGAACGGACCAGGCATTACCTGCCCAGAGCAGTTCCTGTGCAGATGAAAGGCTCGTACGACTTGCTTCAAGCAGTTCTGTGTACCTCTCCTTCATAGTTTCCCTTCCAACCCCTTTCCGTTCCCCATTTGTTGCCCATCCTGTGGGAAAATTTTTCAGGTTGATACCCTTACCCGGTGTGACCAGCAGTTTTTTGACTGTTTTATCCGTTCTCATCGAATTCCACCCCCAACATGTACCATATTTTAAGTCCGGGAGACGTCAAAGCAAGCATTCTCATGGTCTAATGGAGGGAGGAGGGTATATTTAAAGGCTTCATGCAGGATTGCAGCGGCCGCCAGGTAACGGTATTCCGGCGATATTTCCCGGGTAAAAAACACGGGGTCCGAGAGGAGAGTCTCTCTTAAAAACCAATCATTAAATATGTTCTCCGCAGACTTTGGCATACAATGACACAAACAACGATATATCACGGAATAACGGGAATTTTGCGTCCTTTTAAAGAATATCTGGCGGAAAAGGGGCTGAAAAGCGGGGACCAGATCGTCTACTATGGCTGTGCAGGCACATGTACGCCGTTTGTCGAACTCCTTGCAGTAGCGGTCAGGGGACAGCACTACGAACAGGTATATGTCCCGCTCCTCGAGGAAATGAAAGCAAAAATCCTCCACGAGGTCCCCGATGCCGGGATGCAGGTAAGTAATGTCGCCCGAGAATTGAGACCAAGGGTTCTTGTCTTCATGGGAGGTCTTGCGATGCCCCATATGCCCGTCACCAAAGAACAGATAAAAGATCTTGTAGCCCGTCACCCCGACGTTATTATAGCGGGCGTCTGTTTTATGAGCATGTTTGAAAAGGCAGGATGGCTCGACACCGTCACATTCGACCTGTTGATTGATGGCACGCTCGATCCGGTTACTGTAACGAGGAATGACTGATACGTACTAATTCTATCGGGACTCCCTTTCATATCACTAATTAGGATATAATACTCGTATTTCTGCTATTTTTATAAAACAGGGTATTTAGTGGGGTTTAACCCACACATATAAAGAGATGGCTGCGATCATCGCTGCTATCGCAATGCCGTATTCCATGATATTTGTAGTACCCTTCAGAGTGAGTGCAGTTCCAAGGAAGATCACGGTAAGAGCGATAACCGCAAGAGCAAGCAGTTTTGTTTTCAGGTCATCAAGGTTGTTTATTGCCACCCACCCGGGAAGAGGGGCTTTGGCAATGAAGAGTTCAAAAAGTCCCATCGATATCAGGTAAAAAACGGTCGCAATCAGAAAAATATCAATGATTTCAACTGACTGAGCCAGGTATTCCCTGACAACAGCCATATCAAGACCGGAGAGGGAGACTGCGTGAAATATAAATGGGATTGCCTGGATCACGCCAATAATGCTGAACAGGAAGCCGTAGGCAAAAAGGACAATGGCAATAAGACCCGTTCCAATCACCGCGAGGGTGAAAAGATACCTGCTATTCACGGCAAATGACAGTATAATGGAATTTATACCTCCACGGCCCGGACTGCCTTTCCCCGATCCGCCCGGGGTGTCAGCTGTATCTGATGAATCCGGATTCATGTACCCCGAGTAAAAATGGGCCCTTCCGGATTTAACTATTTTGATCTTTTGAAGAGCATTTGTCCGGGGACCAAATAATCGAGGAATTTATCTCAAAAAACAGGATCTAAAAAAAACGGCCGGTGTTCCCGGGTCCCATCCGGGTGCACAATTTTCATTGGGTCACGATTAATATTCCCCTACCCTGGATAATGGATCAATAACCTCATTGATAAGGAATCATCAGAGCGGGAAAAAAAGAATATAAGAATATTTAAACAGGTATATTATTTCGTGAGCTTTTAAATCGTACAAGAGTGATTGCGATGGTCGACCCGCCTTCAGATAGAAATGAACATGTCGCCGACATATTCATGGTAAGCACTGATGAAGCCGCAACAGTTCTGCTTAAGGAGAGCCTGGAAAAAAATGGTTACCGGGTTACCGTTTTGCCTGACGAAACACCGCCCGGGGATAACTTTCTTGATGAAAACGTGAACCTCCTTATCTACGACAGCAAAACCGGGGGAAAAGGAGGATACGATCTCATCCGCCAGATCAAGGCCGATGAACATCTAAGGGTTATCCCGATTCTCATTCTAACCTCTGCATCGACCATGGAGGAGCTGTTACTGATTCTAGAAAGTAATGCCGACAATTTCATCGCTCCGCCATATAATCTCCCGGACAACCTTTCACTCATCGAAGACATGCTTGCAACCCCTGGTTGGTGGCAGAAACAGGACGAGATTATAAAACAATTCAAAATCCGTCACGATGATTACACCTATGCTGTCGCTGCCACGAGCAGAAAACTCCTTGAATATCTTCTCTCATCCTTTGAGATCCTGGCCGCAAAATCGTCGGAATTGTCTTCCATGAGGTTGAAACTCCGGGAGGTTTCGGACTCCCTGCAAGAACTGGAGCAGACGGCAACCAGGCAAACACGGGATATTGAGATACTGAATTCGCATATCCGGGAAAAAGATCAAAAAATTTTCGCATTGACCCGGGACGCCGATGAAACCAGAGAGACGCTTTTACAGAAAATGGATGAGATCCAAATTCTCAAAGGAGAATCCGACAACGATAAAGCACATCTTGCCAACGTGGAGAATACCCTGAATGAAGAAAAAGTCCGTAACATATCACTTGAAACGGCACTCCACGATCTTACGTTCGAACTGGAACAACAAAAATCTGCAGTGGTAGCAGAGAGGAGCAGGTCCGAGTCCAAAGAACTAGAAATTAATACGTTAAGGCAGGCGAAAACGCAATCAGAGCACGATTTGAATCAGATAATTAACGAGCTCAAGGAAACTGCAAAACAGCCCGCCACGGAGCTGGCCCGGCTGAGGAGTGAACTGGAAGCTGAAACCAACCTGAGGGTTTCTGCGGAAGTCCGGGCCGGCGTACTCCAACGAAAACTTGAGCAATTCCAGAATACCAGTCATTCTGAAACGGATGCACTCAGGCGGCAGGTTGGTGAACTGCAGAATGCGCTTGCTGTATCGGCTTCAGCGCCTGAAACCAGGCGGGAAATGCGACGTATATCTGAAGAAAAAACAAATGCTTCGGCTCAGCAACAGGAAGATCTGGAAAACCGTATTCGTATAGCAAATGAAGAGAATATACGGGCCAATACGATTCAGGCCGCGATTATCGTAAATATGAAAGAAGAACTGAAGACCGCAGATCTTCAGAAGCAGCACCTCGAAACCGATAATAGTGCCCCTGCCAGGGAAAAATCAGATGCCAGAGAGGATGTGATGCTCCCCACTGAACCTGAACAGACGGACACGTTGCCCGAGAGCGAGACTGACGATCAGCCTGGCATTGATGAAGGACCTGCTGATACGGTTAAAGAACGACAACTGGTGCAGCAGCCTCTTTTTCGGGCTGCTGAGGATAATCCCCCAGAAGAGAATCAGGGCCTGGTCGTTTCAGAAGAGCTACACCTCCCCGTAATCGTACAACGGGAATTATCTGCCGAAGAATCCCCTGCAGCAGATAATCAAACAGGGCAGCCGGCGTTTTCTGGCGATGTAAAAGAGAACTCAGGGACCGCGAAAAGACCGGACAGTCCCGGCAGTGCACTAAAATCCGTCAGGACTCCAGGAGAACCCAAAGGAAAAGGCCCGGCCGGCGAGATCTCCTTTAACAGCAATCAATGGCTGGATCTCCTCAAATGGGTGCATCATTCCGATGCCCTGTCGGAAGACCAGCGGGTTAAGATTATCAGGATGGGGAGGCTTATCCAAAAAGACAGGAAACTGACGAAAAACCAGCAGGACCAGGTCAGGGAGATTCTTTCGCTTGTCCATGCACTCGGGTACAACTCCGGGTAATATTTATTTCAGTGCATTGAGTAGAGTCAATCCCTGACCTATTGTCAGGGCAATCATTTATTTCCCAGATAGGTTAAACCGGAAGCGATTTCATTATTTGTTATCCCCATTTATATCAAGAGTAGATTGAGCGGATTCGGAAGGAAATACTAAAATCACGTGCAATCAGGTTCAGTTCTATCCCAACCGGGGGTGCCGCGGTTCGGCAGGGTGGAGCCCCGAGAGCATCATCGGATATTAATAGGATAAAATTTGCCTTGGGGTCGAAGTCACCTAATCACCTCATTTATTTTAACCAGTGTACCTTCAAAACAGGTCCTCCCCTGCCCGGTCCATAAGCCGTATTCTCAGTTAAGGGAGTACATATAGATGAATTAGACAATAATCAATATGATGATTTTAGTCAGTTTATTGATAACCATGTTCATATTCTATCATTTTCATACACCTGATGGATGAAATCAACACACCATGAATCAACCCCGGCACCCGAATGCCCTCTCTGTAAGGAGAAATATCCCCACGAAGAGACCCCGAGCGGTATATGCCATAAATGCCAGGTGAAAATTGGCGCCGTTATCCTCGTTATCATGGTGATCACTTCAGGCATGGTTTTTTTCGGTATTATCGGCTGGTGGTAGAACATCTGATTGTTTCCTTCCGGTTTTCTTTTTCCGCATTCTTTTCCCTAATTTTTAGTGAGGGCAATTTTCTCATGACTTGATGTAATCGCGATTGAAAATTTCAATTAACTGAGCCTATCTCTGGATGAAATTCATGACATTATTGCCGAAAGTGATAAATTTTTGTATGTTTCCGATTAACCCTGCCCGATAATCATCCTCATGGTGAGGGCCGGGAGGAGTACAACACCCTGCAGTATGGGTTATTTTAAGATTTGGATATAAGAGGATTTAAGAATTTAAGAGGATTTCATCAATCTAAAAAAGGAAAAAAAATACACGTAAGGTCGTTTTAGGGGGCTCCTACCCTTTCTCTGCTGTATCACAATAAAAGCAAGAGGATGATCGTATTGAGATGAAACCATCAAAAAACGGAATTTACTAATGTCTGAATATTGGTAAAACCAACCGTTAACCTTGAAAAATTATTGGTGTCAGGATATCGCTTTAAAATTGAGCAGCGCAGTCCCCGTTGAATCTGAAATCGTCATCGAATCGCCGTAAAGGGTAAATCTTCCGGATTTCT
>DATKKE010000055.1:0-33209 GCA_035543455.1 Methanoregulaceae archaeon | reverse complement strand
TGCGAATGTTTATATACTTTTCTTACCTTGTAATAATGCTGTGTGGCAAGTACCTGTGGGTTCGTAGCTCAGTTAGGTAGAGCGCCTGGCTTTTAACCAGGTGGTCGGGGGTTCAAATCCCTCCGGGCCCGCTGCCACGGTACAGCCCGTAGGTTTTTATAAGGTGATCCATCTGGAGGAGATGCAATTGGTTAAAGAGGGGGTTTTTCGTTGAGCACCAAACTGAATGTGCTGGAACATGTCATGGTGCCGGACCATAAGATCATGAGCGAGGAGGAGGTCAGCACCCTGTACTCCACATATAATATTTCGAGTGAACATCTGCCAAAAATTTATCACGACGATCCTGCAGTGAAAATTATCGGGGCAAAGGCCGGCGATGTCATACGGATTATCAGGATAAGCCATACTGCCGGCAGGGCCGAATCATACCGGCTCGTAATCAAGAGACCAAAGAAATAAGGAGTTGAGATTCTGATCGAAAGAAGTATATTATCGAGAGCCTATTTTTCGCGGGAGCATGTAGCGCGTCATCAGCTTGACTCTTTTAACAATTTTCTCCTGCACAACCTGCAGAAAGTAGTAAACGAACAGCGTGTGATCGAGACCGATATCGAGATCCGCGGTAAAAGCAACAGCCCGGTATGGGTGGAGCTCGGGAAAGTCGAGGTAAAAAAACCGCTCGTGAGGGAAGCCGACGGTTCCCAGGGGGATCTCTTCCCGAGCGAGGCGCGGTTAAGGAATCTGACGTATGCCGCGCCAATCCAGCTCGAACTCACGCTCGTCCAGGGGGAAGACCGGCAGGAACCGATCATGACAACGATCGGGCAGCTCCCGATCATGGTTGGCTCGGCTTCATGTAACCTGTATGGCATGAGTGACGACGAGCGCGTCCGTCATGGCGAAGACCCTTACGACCCCGGCGGATATTTCATCGTAAACGGGACTGAACGCGTCCTGATGACGCTGGAAGACCTCGCCTCCAACAAGATCATGACCGAATTCACCGAGCGGTACAACGAGAGGATTTATGTTGCAAAGGTATTTTCCCAGTACCGCGGCTACCGCGCCTTGGTCGTGGTGGAGCGGAACCGGAAGAACCTGCTTGAAGTTTCCTTCCCGTCGGTTGCAGGCCACCTTAAATTCACCGACCTTATGAGAGCGCTCGGCATGGTAAGCGACCACGACGTCGTAAACGCGGTCTCGACCGATGAGGATATCCTGACCTTCATGATGCAGAACCTTGAGGAAAGCGAGTGCGACAGCATCGAAAGCGGCATCATGTACGTCGGAAAGAAACTCGCACCCAACCAGACGCGTGATTACCAGCGGAAACGTGCCGAATTCGTTCTCGACAATTACCTGCTGCCCCACTTAAACTACCTGATGCCGATAGGGATGAAGGAAGAGGACGAGGGGTACCGTGAGACGGTGGAGAGCGTCAGGCTTGCGAAGGCTCACTTCCTCGGAAGAATGGCCGAAGCCTGTTTCGACCTCGTCCTCAACAAGCGGCGTATCGATGACAAGGACCACTATTCGAACAAACGCCTCAAACTTGCCGGGGACCTCATGGAAGATCTCTTCCGTATCTCCTTAAACCGCCTGACCAGGGATATCAAATACCAGCTGGAACGGGCGAGCATGAGACACCGTGACCTCTCGATCGGGACAGCAGTAAGGGCAGATG
This sequence comes from Methanoregulaceae archaeon, assembly GCA_035543455.1. Classification (GTDB taxonomy): domain Archaea; phylum Halobacteriota; class Methanomicrobia; order Methanomicrobiales; family Methanospirillaceae; genus CAIKOD01. The sequence continues at coordinate 31,522 of DATKKE010000055.1, read as the reverse complement.
TCCTTACCGAACGCCTCCTTCACCCGCTGGCAACGGGCAACTGGGTCGGCGGGAGGACGGGGGTATCCCAGCTCCTCGACCGCGTCGACCACATGAGTGTCCTTTCCCATCTCCGGAGGGTTATCTCCCCGCTGTCGCGTTCCCAGCCGCACTTCGAGGCCAGGGACCTGCATCCGACCCAGTGGGGCAGGATTTGCCCGAGCGAGACGCCGGAAGGACCGAACTGCGGGCTCGTGAAGAATTTCGCCCAGATGGTCGAGATCAGCAGAGGCGTTCCTGACGAGGATGAAGTGATCAGGATGCTCTATAATCTCGGTGTGAGCCAGATCAGGAGTGATATCAGATGAAGCAATCGAGGGTATTTGTCGACGGTGCACTGATCGGGCTTGCCGATGACCCGGCGGCACTTGTATCCCACATCCGGGACATGAGGAGGCAGGGAGCATTATCAACGGAAGTGAACGTCTCCTATAAGCAGTTCAATAACGACGTGGTTATGCACACGGACAGGGGCAGGGCGCGAAGGCCCCTGATCGTCCTTGCAGACGGAAAACCCCTGATCAACCCCGAGGACATTGAAAAACTCCATAAGAAAGAGATCGATTTCAACTTTTTCGTCCAGAAAGGCTACATCGAACTGATCGACGCCGAAGAAGAAGAGGACCTTTACATCGCCATGAATCCCGAAGATATCACGGCCGAGCATACCCACCTCGAGATCGACCCGTCCCTTATCCTCGGTATCGGGGCTGCTCATGTCCCGTTCCCCGAGCATAACGCGAGTCCCCGTGTTACGATGGGGGCAGGGATGGTCAAGCAGGCCCTTGGATTCGCCGATGCGAATATGAAACTCCGGCCCGATACCAGGGGTCACCTGCTCCATTATACTCAGAAACCCCTTACCCACACCCAGGCATCCGAACTTATCGGGTCCGACGACCGCCCGGCCGGCCAGAACTTTGTCGTAGCGATCCTTTCTTATGAAGGCTACAATATTGAAGATGCCCTCATATTCAACAAAGCGTCGATCGAGCGCGGCCTCGGGCGTTCACACTTTTTCAGGACCTATGAGGGGGAAGAACGCCGGTATCCCGGCGGCCAGATAGATCGCATCGAGGTGCCTGACGAAGAGGTGACCGGGGCTCACGGAGCCGAATCATACAAAAACCTGGATGAGGATGGCGTGATCAACCCTGAAACGGTTGTTGCCGAAAAAGATGTCCTGATCGGCAAGACATCGCCGCCACGGTTCCTTGAAGAACCTACGAGCGACCTCATCACTGTCGAAAAACGTCGTGATACCTCTGTCACCATGCGGAGTAACGAGCACGGGATTGTCGACACCGTCATCATAACCGAGGGAGAAAACAGCTCCCGGCTCGTCAAGGTCCGCACCCGTGACCTCAGGATCCCGGAGGTCGGCGACAAGTTTGCTTCACGGCACGGACAGAAAGGGGTAATCGGCCTGATTTCCGCACAGGAAAACATGCCGTTTACCGAAGCCGGCGTTGCACCCGATCTCGTTATCAACCCCCATGCGATCCCGAGCAGGATGACCGTCGGTCACATGCTCGAGATGATCGGCGGCAAAGTGGGAGCACTCGAAGGGAGACGCATCAGGGGAACGGCGTTCAGCGGTGAAATCGAGACCGATATCCGTAGCTCTCTCAAGAAACTCGGCTTCTCGCCAACCGGTCGTGAAGCGATGTATGACGGTATCACCGGGAAGAAATTCATGGCCGATATTTATATCGGTGTCATTTATTACCAGAAACTCTACCACATGGTCTCTTCCAAGATGCACGCACGTTCCAGGGGACCGGTGCAGGTCCTTACCCGGCAACCGACGGAAGGGAGGGCCCGCGAGGGAGGCCTCCGGTTCGGTGAGATGGAACGCGATGTGATGATCGGTCATGGGGCCGCCATGGCACTCAAGGAGCGCCTGCTTGATGAGTCCGACAAGGTCCAGGAATACGTCTGTGCGCACTGCGGTATGATCGCCATGCTCGACAGGAAATCGAATTCAACCCGTTGCCTGGCTTGCGGGAGCGAGACTGACATCTATCCTGTCGAGATGAGTTATGCATTCAAGCTGCTGCTCGACGAGATGAAGAGCATGGGTATCGCCCCGAGGCTCAAACTAGAGGATGTTGTATAGGAGGGAATTATGCCAAGCCCGAAACGAATAGGAAAAATAGAATTCGGACTGCTCTCCCCGAAAGAGATCAGGACAATGAGTGTCAGGAAGATCATCTGGGCCGATACCTACGATGATGACGGGTTCCCGTACCCGCAGGGTCTGATGGACCTCAACCTCGGGGTGATAGACCCAGGCCTGAGGTGCAAGACCTGTGACCAGAAAGCAAGCGAATGTCCGGGACATTTTGGCCATATCGAACTTGCAAAACCGGTCATTCACGTTGGGTACACCCGCCTCATCAGGAAACTTCTCAGGGTTACCTGCCGGAACTGCAGCCGCCTGCTCCTGTCTCCCGAAGAGATTGAAAAGGTGGTCGGGACTGAAGAGGATGCGACGGGAGACGTCCTCTCCGAGAAGGATATCAAGAAAGAACGGGTATGTCCGCATTGTGCCGAGCAGCAGCTCAAGATCAACTTCGAGAAGCCGACGACATTCTCGGAGGTACTCGTCGAGGACGGAAAAAAGATCGAACATAAACTTACCCCTGCAGATATCAGGGCCCGCCTCGAGAAAATTACGGACGAAGACCTCAGGCACCTCGGCATCAACCCGGATGTGGCGAGGCCCGAATGGACAATCCTGACGGTTTTACCGGTTCCCCCGGTTACGATGCGACCGTCCATCATCCTCGAAAACGGCCAGAGGTCAGAGGACGACCTTACCCATAAACTGGTGGACATCATCAGGATCAACCAGCGGTTCAAGGAAAACCAGGATGCCGGGGCCCCGCAATTGATTATCGAAGACCTGTGGGAACTGCTCCAGTATCACGTAACGACGTACCTGGATAACGAAGTAGCCGGTTGTCCCCCGGCAAGGCACCGCAGCGGTCGCCCGCTTAAAACCTTATCCCAGCGCCTGAAAGGAAAAGACGGCCGGTTCAGGGGTTCGTTGTCCGGGAAAAGGGTTAATTTCTCTGCCCGTACGGTGATCTCTCCCGATCCGAATATCAGTGTCGTCCAGGTGGGCATCCCCCTGGCAATCGCAAATGAAATGTCCATCCCTGTCCATGTCAGCCCGGGAAACATCGACGAGTTAAGGGCCATGGTCAGGAACGGGCCTACACGGCCGACCCTGAACCACCCCTGCGGTGCAAATTATGTAATACGCCCGGATAAACGGAGGCTGCGGCTCGCCGAAGGTAATCTCGATACGGTCGCAGACATGATCGAACCCGGCTGGACTGTCGAACGGCAGATACGGGATGACGATATCGTCCTCTTCAACCGGCAGCCGTCGCTCCACCGCATGAGTATCATGTCCCATCGCGTGAAGGTCATGGATGGGAGGACATTCCGGCTCAACCCGGCAGTATGCCCGCCATATAACGCAGATTTCGACGGGGACGAAATGAACCTCCATATCCCCCAGACCGAGGAGGCGCGGGCAGAAGCTGCAATTCTTGTTGCGGTGCAGGAAAACATCCTGTCCCCGAGATTCGGCGGGCCTATTATCGGAGGCATCCACGACCACATATCCGGGGTATTCATGCTTACCAACCAGATGCGCTGGTTTACCAGGGACGAGATGGTATACCTGCTGAAGAGCACCGATGTCGAGCACCTGCCGGAACCGGCAGGAAATGTGGATGGTGTGCCGATGTGGTCGAACAAGCAGGCATTTTCCACGATCCTTCCGAAAGGCCTGAACATGGTCTTCAAGGCCAGCTCGTGTGCGAACTGCGATACCTGTAAGAAAGAAGAATGCGAACGGGATGCCTATGTCAGGGTAATCGACGGAAACCTGGAGTCCGGGACTATCGATAAAAAGGCAATAGGGGCATTCGACGGGCAGATCGTCCACCGTATTATCAGGCAGTACGGAATGAAGAGAGCGGCGGACTTCATCGACGACATGACCAAACTGTCGATCCGGTCCATCATGTTCGACGGGTTTTCCTTCGGGATCGATGATGAAGACCTCTCGAAGACCGAGTACGGCCAGATAGCAGAAGTCCTTGACGGGGCTGTTATGGATGTCCAGAGGCGTATCCGCATTTACGAAGACGGACAGCTCGAACCTATGCCCGGCCGGACGCCGGAAGAGACCCTCGAGATGCAGATCATGCAGGTGCTTGGCAAGGCCCGTGACCGGACCGGTGAAATTGCCGGCCGGCATCTCGGCCTTGGCAATAGTGCGGTGGTCATGGCCGTCAGCGGAGCGAGAGGTTCGATGCTCAACCTTACCCAGATGGCGGGTTGTGTTGGCCAGCAGTCTGTCAGGGGGGAGCGGATCATGCGTGGTTACGACGACCGCACCCTTCCGCATTTCAAGAAAGGAGACCGGGGTTCGGATGCCCATGGTTTTATCAAGCACAGTTACAAGGGCGGGCTGAATCCGACCGAGTTCTTCTTCCACGCAATCGGAGGGCGTGAAGGGCTTGTGGACACGGCAGTCAGGACGTCCCAGAGCGGGTACCTGCAGAGGCGTATGATCAACGCTCTCCAGGATCTCAAGGTCGCATATGACGGGACCGTAAGAACGACCGGAGGCCGGATTATCCAGTTCAGGTACGGAGAGGACGGTACCGACCCGATGAAGAGCAGTTTCGGGGACCCGGTCGATGTCAAGGGAATTGTCGAGAGTGTCCTCAAGGAGGAGGTATAAATGACCCCTGAACAGGAACAGGTTATCGATAGTGCCGAGATCCCGGTCAAGACAAAAGAGCAGCTGAAAAAATTCCTCGAGGAAAAGACCATCAACGATGAAAATTTCAGTGAGATCGTCGAACGGGTCAACAGCGAATACCAGAGCACACGAATCGAGGCCTGTGAAGCTGTGGGGGTCATTGCTGCGCAGTCTATCGGTGAGCCTGGCACGCAGATGACGATGCGTACGTTCCACTATGCAGGGGTGGCGGAGATTAACGTCACGCTCGGTCTTCCCCGCCTGATCGAGATCATGGACGCGAGGAAGGAACCGAGCACGCCGACCATGACGATTTATCTCGAACCGGAATTCGGTGCGGACAGGGACCGGGCACGGGAAGTCAGCTGGCAAATAGAGGCGGCAAGTCTCCAGGAATTCGGCGATATCACGATCGACATGGAAAACATGCAGATCGTCGTCCACCTGAACATTGCCGTCAGCGAGAAGAGAAAAATACCGATCTCTTCGATTATCGAGACCGCGCCGAGAAAAATTAAGGAACGGCGCCATTACCGCGATTTTGAATTCGAAGTGGACGAAAAGGACGCGGTCATCAACTTCATGCCAAAGGACCGGGAGAGTTACCAGAACCTCTTCCAGCTTGCAGAGCACGTCCGTAACGTGATCGTCCAGGGAATAGACGATATCGAACGTGTTGTCGTGAGGAAAGAGAGCGGAGAGTATATACTTTATACTGAAGGTTCAAATCTTAAGGATGTATTTGATGTCGAGGGCGTTGACACGCGACGTACCCGCACCAACAATATCAGTGAGATCTCCCAGGTACTCGGCATCGAAGCCGCACGCAATGCGATCATCCATGAAGCCCTTTCCACCCTGAACGAGCAGGGTATCCTTGTCGATGTCCGTCATATCATGCTTGTCGCCGATATGATGTGCATGGAAGGCGAGGTAAAACAGATCGGGCGTCACGGGATCGCCGGCGAGAAGGAAAGCGTCCTTTCCCGTGCGGCATTCGAAGTTACCGTCAATCACCTGCTCGATGCTGCGGTTGCGAACGAGATCGATGAACTATCCGGTGTTACCGAGAACGTCATTGTCGGACAGCCGATCCAGCTCGGGACCGGGGATGTTAAACTAATAGCCAAACCTATGAATTAGGAGAATTGTAATGGATTTTAATACTTCATTAAGAAGGGCAATCAAAACAGGAGATGTCCTTCTCGGTCAGAACAAAACAGTGGAATGTATCGATTCAGGGAAAGCCCGGATGGTCGTGATAGCGGCAAACTGCCCGGCGGAGTTCATGCAGTCGCTAAAAGCGCGTGAAGGTGTTTTTATCCACACGTTCGACGGTTCGAGTGTTGCCCTTGGAAAGGCCTGCGGAAAGCCGTTCATGGTCAGTGCCCTTGCCGTACTGGATCCCGGTGAATCGGACATCCTATCCCTGAAGAGGGGCTGAAATGGTCGAAGTCAAGCTGACCGAAGACTGCATGGGCCTGATATCCCAGTTCGAACGCCTTACAGGCGCCGGCAGCAGGGACTGTATTATCGACGACCGGAACAACCGCATCATCTTCGTGGTGAACCCCGGTGAGATGGGCCTTGCAATCGGGAAAAAGGGCGCGAGCATCAAGAAAGCATCGGAAGTGATGGGCAAGAAGATAGAGGTCGTCGAGTACTCGACCGATGTTACCCAGTTCCTGAAGAACTGTTTCCTCCCCGCACAGGTAACCTCTGTCGAATTTGAAGACGACGAGTCCGGTGAACCGGTTGCCCATATCGAGGTCAGGGACGAAGACCGGGGTATTGCGATCGGGAAGGAAGGAAAGAATATTTTCAAAGCGAAAAAGCTTGCACAGCGGCAGCATAATATCGCGGATGTCCAGCTGGTCTCAAACGAGACCCAGCAGTGATGTTTTTTTTAAAAATAAGAAAGTTTTGAATCAGTCGAATTTCCGGTACCGCGTGTAAATGCTGACAACAACGAGCAGAAAGACTGATATGGCAGCGGCTGCCTCGACAAATACGGTAAATATGGAAATGCCGGGCCCCTGCGAAGAGACAACTATCTGCTGGGGGATAGCTGCCGGGTTTTCAGAAGAAGCTGCCGCTGGAACCACCTTTTCGGTTTCTGAACTTGGAGGACTGTTTAATGAAGGCGATCCTGGTGCTATTGAATTGCTTCCTGACCCGGAGGATGTTCCAGATGGGGCAGCTGGTTCAGCAGACTGGGATGATGTGACCGTGCTGCCACTTCCGCCGTAACTTCCACCGCCACCTCCGCTAGCATAGCTTGCAGGACGATTGACCGGTTTATTTATTGGAGCAGCTAAGGGGGTAACCCTGCTCACAACACTGAGGTAAAACAACTGAAGAGGATTACCTGCAGTATACACCGGCGCCAATGCAAATTCTGAGAGACCATGCGGGGAATATGCCTGGAACACGTCCACATCCTTAACAGGGTCATAATACAGGAACTTTGTATCAAGCACTTCGGTCGCGCCAGTGTCATTGACCCGGATGATGGTCATAGGTTCCTGAACATAATGCCACCGGGTAGTATTCAGAGTATAATCGACATAATCTGAATTCACCGCGAATGTTATAGAGGTCGGAAGAGGTATTGCATTGTTTTCTGCAACAAGGCTAATTGGAGGGTTGGATGAATCGGAAAAAGGAATGCCAGACATTTCAATATTTGAAACGTTAATTCCATCAGGGTCAGTGACAAGGAACTGATAATCATGAGTCACTGGGTCCTGGTCAAGGAACGTTACATTGAAATATATGTAATTCCAGTTGTTGTCAACCAAAGGTTGCCCGTTTTCATCAACTTTTAACAGCTTGATGCGGTTTTCTGGGATAGTGAACTGGCTGTAATTGACAACCCACTCATGGCTGACACTCATGGTAATCGTTGCAGGACCCGTATCAGTCAGATTATTTTTGGTACAATGTAACACATAGGCAATATTAGTTAGACCATCCGCCCAATCGGCAACCTGGACTGCACTGGTGTACATTGATTCCTCGTCATTAGTGTACTGTCTGCAAACCGCTGTATCAATTGAACTATTCAGCTGGAAATCTAAATCTATCGTGAAATTTACTGTCGAATTAGGTCCGACTTCATCTAGAGACTCATTTCCCCTGATTAACCAGTTATAGAAACTCGTAGGATCGGAGAATTCCCTTGAGGTAAGATCAGCACTGGTCAGGCTGATATTTTTTACCGTACCGGCTATGGTTTTGTTTGCTTCATGGAACGTCGTTCCATTGGAGGAAAAAAGAGAGAATGAAGGTGATGAAGATCCATTTTCTGGAGTTAATTCGAGTCTCGTTGAATTACATCCAAGAGCAAATGCATATCCGGTAAGATCGGTCTCACTCATTGAAATATTTCCGGTATCAACTGAATACTGGATGATACCGGGTATTGAAACGGGTGTTTCTCCGAATGTTGCATTAATCACCTGGATAGTGCCTATTACCGTATCAGTCCCCCATTGATTACCTGAACTAAAGGTAAGGTTATAATCGCCAGGACTGATATACCGGTGGGAGGTGTTCTCCTCCGTTGAGGTATAATTATCCCCGAAATCCCAGGACCAGCGGTCGCTGTATCCTGTTGACGTGTCATTGAAATGAACGGTTAATCCAGCGACACCTGATGGCGGGTCCGTGATAAATGATGCACGAGGTGCCGTCCCGGCAGTAATCATCTCTGAAACGTATTTGTTATCGCGATAGTATGGTGTACTCACGGTCATGGATACATCATAACGACCAGGGGTCGTATACGTATGCACCGGGTTAACCTCATATGACTCATTCCCGTCTCCAAATTCCCAATGGTGAGTTACAACCGGACCGGAGGACTTGTCAGTGAACCGGACGGTCAGCGGCAGTCCGCCAACGGTATTATTCACCAAGAAATCCGCTTTCACTGCCTTTTGAGGATTGCCGCGGGTGAACATCATGAAATTTCCATTTTCTCTCCAGAAAATGTGATCTCCCATAATTAGCGGGTCATATACCCCCATATCGGGAGTGACCTCTGACCTCTCGCCGCTCGACAGGTTAAGCAGCCAGATTGTTTCCGGATTTCCGGCGGGATCATTTTCATATACAACGAGTCCGTCCCAAATTGACGGGTTTCCTTCGCTTGTGGTGTTCGAACCGGGCGTAATAAGAGTCTTTTTTTGGGAGGTAAGGTTCAACAGATATACATCATACTGCCAGTTTAGAGAGTCAAATTTTTGCCAGACTATACGGTACTGGTATATTGAAGGAACACCATAACCAAAATCCCCGGTATCTGGATCGACTGTCAATAGCGTGCCATTGGGGATATTATAAAGCTCGATTCCCTTTTTTGCGGTATCCCAGTCTTCGGTAACCCAGACTGCATTGTCACCGGATATCGAGGGGGATTCACGACGTGTGGCATTGGATACTGGCGAAATCGGAACATCCTGTCCCGTTACAAGGTCATGCAACTGGATGTTCGAGTACATATTCACAAAACCAGACGGCCTGATGTAACTCCAGTCATATCGTTCAACCGTGTATACCACATAACGACCTTCAATTACCGGATAATTTTTATCAGTGTCCTGATCGCCATCTGAGAAGATTGTGGTGGTGTTTGTGGTGATATTATAAAGGTAAATTGAAGATGTACTGAACTCCGGAGAATTTCCGGTATAAACGATATTTTCTCCGTCCATTGAGACAGGATAATAAAATGTATCAGTCCCGTTTAGGGGGATTACCATTTCTCTACTGCTTTTAAGGTTATACAACCGAATACGGTAATTGTATTGCAGGGACTCCACCCATCCGACCCAGTCCCCGCTGCAGAACAGGTGCTGTTTATCATAACCTGGCTCACCGACATCAAGAACAGTCAGTGTCCCCATCTCCTGGTTCGGGGTTTCATTGCCATGCTCCAGTATCAATTGCTCAAGGGCATCATCCTGCCCTTCCGATATTATTGCTGACGGGGTTGGCATCGTCTGGTTTAAAATGGTCTGATTGATCCCGATCTGGTCAGAGGCCGTTTGATTCCGGCCAGTCTGATTTGAAAGGGTCTCATTCGAAATCGTCAGGTTTGTATTGGAATTGTTGACACCATCGGATAGTAAAAAAGATGAGTTTTGTGACCAATTTGAAGTATTAACTGTTTCGGATTGGTTATTTGGAATGGTCAGGCCAGGTATTGTTTCATTACCAGATTCATTGGACTGGCTATACGATGAATTTTTTATTCCCTGGTTCCCGGTTCCGGTCCCGTTGACTGAAATGTTGCTGTTCACCGTGGCAGGAACCTCGTCCGAGTAATCACCTGCCCCAGTACTATTCTGTAATCCATGAGAGGAATTATGAGAGAAATTAACTGACAGATTCTGTGAAACCAATAGTTCTTGTGTTGCACTCAGAGCCTGAGGACCAGAACTGTTATTTACCATTTGCAGAATGCTTGTGTTATTGGTCCCGTTTAACGTATTGCTCACTCCCAGGGAAGCATGGACAAGAAATATTGACAGGATCAGAAATCCAATAACCATTAATCGTGTCATTTGTCAAACCCCCCCCTGGTGCCCGATTCCTGTAGGCACGAGCACCTTTCGTATTACAGCATCCGAACAATCGGTATTAAAGATATCTGAATCACATCAATTTAAATCTAAAGTTAGTGAATCAGGCGGTAAATTCATTAAATTGGCCCCGTATATTGGATTTTTTAAAAATAATACCCTTTAAAAGTGATTATCAACGGTTCAGTACATTTAACGTCAGTTCTCTGTTGTAACGTGCATCTTCGTTATTATGGTCAATTTCAATGGCATTTTCATAACACTGAAGAGCGTGAATCAGATCTCTCTCTTTAAAAAACGTGTTTCCCATGGTATTCCATATCTCTGAATCATCAGGTCTCGGGGAATAATTATCATCCTTTAAAAATGTCCTAAGGCGTTCATAGTGCTTTGATTCCAGCATTCCTCTTTTAAAGCGTTCCAGTATGAGCTGATATAATTCTTCATCCCCTGATGCCATATCGGAGAATGATTATTATTAACTGATTAACCTGTTGGAATTTTAGCTCTTTTAATCAGGTCGAACAGGGAGAAGATGGATATAGCACCTTTCAACTCATCAGGGGTTAATCGCGATTTTTAACTCTGTTGACAGATTAAAAAAATTTCGTATTAATGCTGAAATTAATGCTGAAATTAGATTTAGATCCTCTATCAAATGTTGGCATTAAAAACACCGTTATTATTTTATAGCCGTATGATGATTTGAGTTCTCATGGCAGAACCGGTTGATGCAGTACGGGCGATTCACAACGCATTCAGAAACGATATGAGGCGTATCGATACCGCAGCGCTGGACTTAGCGAGGGGGAATAAAGGCCTCGAGCCCACCGTTGAGCGATTCAACTTTTTCAATGAAATTCTGGTATGGCATGCCCATGGGGAAGAATTAGCTATATTTCCCGCGGTGGAGAACGTTGCTCCCCTGGTTGCCGAGGCCTATGAAAAAGATCACCGTGGCCTGGACGCTGCGTTTGACGAACTGAACAAGTCATATTCAGAACGGGACACTTTAAAAACAGCCCGTGCGGCTGCAGCATTCAGGTTTCATTTAAATATTCATCTCGGCAAAGAAGACACACACCTTTACCGGATTTTCAGGGAGCGGATTCCGTTACCCGATCAATTCAAGGCAGCCGGGGTAATGTCCAGCACTGTTCCCAGGGAAAGGTTCCCGGAATTCGTGGCATGGATGTTCCCCCTGGTCGGTAACGATGACCGCGAGAACATGACACGCATCTTGCAGATGGTGATGCCGCCGCCGGTTTTCGACGGCGTAAAGGTACTCATCAGAAAGGCCGTAGGCAGTGACTGGGACGAACTCACGCGTCGCATCCCGGACCTATGATTCCGGTAAAACATTAATTTAGGAATGATGTATTGAAGATGGACGCGATGATTAGAATCATTTGGAAAAAAAATGCTGCTATGGAGTATTTCATTGATTGAAATTATTTTATAAAAAAAATGTTTATTTAATTAGAGCTTCCAGCCTCAGATTCACCTCATCCCAATTCACAATATTCCAGAAGGCCTCTACAAACTTGGGCCGTTCATTCCTGTAGTCCAGATAGTAAGCGTGCTCCCAGACATCCAGGACCATGATAATGCGAAGGTGAGGATAAACGTTAACATTATGCTTCTCGATCTGCATGATGAGGAGCCGGCCGGTCAAGCCACATCTCGCGAGAGCGGCCCAGCCCGATCCTTCTGCGCTGACTGCTGCAGCAGAAAACTCCTTCTTGAAACGCTCGAAGGATCCGAACTCCTTCTTCAGGGCGTCCGCAAGAATGCCGCTGGGCTCTTTATCGGCCTTGTCAGCGGGGGAAAGGTTCTTCCAGAAGAGGAAGTGCAGTATATGACCTCCTGCCTGAAAGGACAGCTCCTTTAAGGTAGACTTCGTATCCACATCGGTTACGGCCTTGCGGGCATTATCCAGCCTTTCGAAGATGGCGTTGGCGCCGTTCACATAGGCGGCATGGTGCTTATCATGGTGCAGGCGAAGCTGAGCCTCGGAGATAAAGGGCGTAAGGGCATTGTAGGCATAGGGCAAATCCGGCAATGTATAGAATTTAGTATCAGACATATTCGATTACCTGGCAAAAGCCGAATAAACCTATTTAATGCATTCTATTTATGATTTGTTTCAGCTCCTTCTTACTCTTTCTTTAAAAAAAAGGTAAGGAGGTTACTTAATTTTTACGCGTTCGTGACAACTAAAATTTTTTGGGAGGCATTGAACCATGAGTGAAGAGTGCTGCTATGGAGCATTCGTGAAAAAAAATCCCTAAGCGGGCCTGGGGGGATTCGAACCCCCGACATCCGGGTTAGAAGCCCGGCGCTCTATCCAAGCTAAGCCACAAGCCCAAGTCTTGTTCTACACTATTTGTCGACAAATCCCTATGTAACTATCGCCATGAAAGCTTTCTGGCAGTTACCTGAAACTTGAGATCCGAAAAGAAAGAAAAGAAAAAAATTATTCTTTTTCATATGGCGTGGTATGGACAGGCCTTTACCACTTCAACCAGCACCGGGTCGAACATGCCTTCGTGAATGGAAGACTTGACGGTGGTGTTACTGCAATACTTCACTTTTACCCGTGCGGACATCCTCTCACGTTCTTCAAAGATATATCCCTGGGAATATTCCACCGTCCGCTTCATGCTGATGGCGACAGAGAGGGTTTCGACAATGATACCCGGGTCTCCGACGCCCAGGTCTTCGACGTTGACCGAGGTCAGGAATATAAGTGTTCCGGGTTCTATACCGCCTAATGTCACGACATTATGGGTGCTCTGGAGCTCGAGGGTCCTTGATTTCCCCTGTTTGAGTTCTTTGATGACATCCGGGGAAATTCCTGTTAACGCTGCGCATTGCATCCGGATCACCCGTACATCGGCAGGTCTTTCTTGGGCATGGTCTCCTGCGACGCGACCTCTTCAGAAATCTTGTGCATGGTGGCTTCGATCTCCTCTGCCTGTTCCAGGAGCGGTTTCACATCGAGGTTCAGGTCGTACATCTTGTTCAGGACCTCGATGGTCGATGCCGAAGCCCTGGGATCAGGTGAATTGACCGTCTCGCCGAGCAGTCCGTAGCCTGGAACGCCCCGTATTTTGCATTCCGTAAGCAGGCTGCTGGCAATACCCGAAATGCTGCCCATTGGCAGGATCAGGGTAATGTCCTGGATCCTGTCAAGGGTGGCATCCGTTGTCGTGACTCCGAACACTCGTTTTTCAGTCTCGTTCGTGATAATACCGGCGATCGTAACAACCTCCCTGATCTTGAACGGGGTGAGCCAATCCATAATTCCGTTCGCGACCTCGTAACAGATCATCGGGTGGATCGGTATATCCGCGACGATGACCGAGATTTTTTCCTTCTCGTAGATGCGCACGGGGACGTTGATGACCCCTTTGCTCATCATGGCGAGCGGCGGAAAGAACTTGCTCGTCATGCTCCCGATCAGGTTAAACTCGAGCTGATCCACCATGTACTGGAGGGCGATGCTCCCGACGAGGCCGCTTCCGGGAAAACCCATCAGCACCGAGGAGCCCTCGCTGCTCAAAGGTTTTGAAAATATCCTGATATCATATGCTGTATCTGGTGACATTAGATTAACATACACGACAAGACTAAAAAGTATTATGCAACAGTATCCGGTGAAGAGGGGTTTTACGAAAGATCTCGAATCAACCATGATAAAAAGCCTCAAAGTCTGTTTCGGTGTCGAGCCGAAGCATGTCGGGGACCATTATATGATACAGTATGGTGCATTGAAAGTGCTCGACGTATCGATCGGGAGCGACGGAAAATCGCTTATTGTCAAAACAGAGTCGGACACAAGCGTTTCCGATGACGCAATACTTGATACAAACAAGCGGTTCCGGCAGTACCTCGACATGGTTACGGGCTATACTACAAAAGAGCGGGTAAAAAAAGCAAAGACTGTTGAATAAAGAAATATTTTCTTTTCTGCATTTTTCCGGTAGCCAGGTATTATACTGGCCTGTTCAACAGATTAATCTACACCGGGCCCGTAAGAAAACCGTAGAAATACTGTATATCCCTGGGATCCGAAATGAAAATCAAAAACTCATTCTCATGATAATATTGGGGATAACGTGCGCAGCTTTCATAGCTGTTATCACTGTCCCGGGTAATGCGGCAAATGTTTCGCATACGACACCGGACGGCCTGTACACAAGTCCTGATCCTGGCAGGTCTGACAATGTCGGATGCGACGATCTCACTCCATCCGGGGAATTCAACTGTTGTCGTCAAATCGATACTCCCGCATCCAACTGGTCAGTCTGTCGTATCGGTAAACGGTTTCAGAGTTACAGATGTGAACAAATAGAATGGCAGTCCCCAAAGTACCACCCCGAAAATAACACCTGATCCCTGGCAGATTCCATTCCCGAAACTCAAGGCAGGTGGATTCGGGTATATGTAGTCCAATCGCCAAAAACGGAAGTAATCTGGAAAATGGCTATTACAGAAGATTCTCCCCCTAAAACCAGGATGCTTCGACAGACACGAACGACGGTTCTTAGTGGAGTGTAATTAGCCCACTGGAAAACAATCGCCGAAAAACCCGAAATTTCCGGTGATGAGCGATAAGCCGAAAATTGTTTTTTTTATTCCTGTTACCGAAGTAACAAGGCCCTTTCTTCACTCGATAATGATCGCCGGTTTGAAAGGTAATGCCATTGCCGCCTTGGCATGCACGTCCGGGTCTGCAGGGACAACGTTGACCTTTAGTCCGAATTCCTTCTCCAGGAACTCTTTTGCCTCCCAAAAGATCTTCAGCTCATCGAGGTCTTCGGATACCAGTGCATCGACGATTTGGGGCGGGAGACGGTGAATCAGGGTGGTGCAGTGTTTTGTGGCATCGGTCGCTTCTTTTCCCCTCACCCTCATCGTCTCATCCTTCATGATCTCCCTGACGACCTGGCCCCGGTCCTCTGAACGGGCGATAGTCCTGAAGACTTCGTGTTTCCATGACGGGGCCACGCAGATGGTCAGCGATGAAGGGGTGATCTGGATGAGTTTCATAATGGACTCTACGTCTTCAACCGTCCTCGACAGGAGCTCCTCAGAGAGCTCGAGCTTTGTCTCGACACAACTCGTGTCAGGGACCGGCCATTCAGCAAACGATACCAGTCCCTTTCCCCCGAGATCGCTCCAGAGCCGTTCGGCCGTATTCGGGATCACGGGTGCCATCAACCTCACCCACACGGAACAGAGGTCGCGGAGCGGTGCATGGCCCGGCGAATCTTCGGGGAGACGGCGGCGGTACCACTTAAGATCCGCTTCTATCCCGTTAAACGCCTCCTGGAGTGCCTGGCGGGTCTGGAACCGGAGAAGCGCTCCGGTTGTTTTTTCGATATGGTGCTGGAGCCTTGATATCAGCCACCGGTCGATCGGACTGCCTGGCTCTTTGAGACCTGCCGAATCTTCGACCACGTTATAGAAGCGTTCGATCTGCTTTCTCGTGGAAATAACCAGTTCGTTTCTCCAGTCAAAATCCTGCCAGGGCTCGGCACTGCCGACAAGGAACATCCTGACCGTATCCGCACCGAATTCCTCGACAGCATCCTCGAGCAGGAAAACGTTCCCCTTGCTCGACGACATCTTGGCCCCGTTCAGTAGCCCCATGCCGAAGACGACCATTCCTTTCGGGAGAAGCGGTTTCGGGAATATCGCGACATGGTGGAAGATCTGGAACGTCAGGTGGTTCGAGATCAGGTCTTTTGCGGAGAACCGGATATCATAGGGGTACCAGTAGAGGAATTCTCTCCTCAATTCCTCCAGTTTCTTTCTCTCGGGAAGATTGGCCGATTCCTTGCCGAGGAAAATATAGTCGAATACTTCAGGTGTGAGCATATCGGGTGAAAATTCCCGTATCCGGTGTGCAATAGTATAGTAGGACATGTATATGGTTGAATCCGAGAGGGGTTCTATCAGCCATGCCCTGTCCCACGGCAACCGCGTGCCAAGCCCGACTTTCCTCGTGCATGCCCAGTCTTTCAACCATTCGACGGTCCTGTCGAATTCCGCCCTGACTTCAGGGGGGACGAGCTCCATATCTTTTAAGTGTTCTCTGACCTGTGCTTTCCAGGCCGGGTCGCTGTACTCCAGGAACCACTGGTCGTGGAGGATCTTCACGTACGCCCGGCTTCCGCAACGGCAGATAACCGGCCTCGTATCGAATTCATACATGAATGTCGAGTCATATCGCTCGACCATCAGTGCGGCTACTTCCTCACGGGCTATTTTTACCGGTTTGCCGCCATATTTTTCGAACAGCTTCCCCTGGGAGAACTCCGCCGAATACAGTTCCTGGGTGAGCTGGTCCAGACGGGAATCGAGCTGGTTTTTTACCCCTGCACGTTCCACTGCCTCCTTCGCCGGGACTTCGCCATATCCCTTTACGGTGATAAGGGGGATTGCCGTGATATCAGCGTATTTTCCTTCGTTCCGGAGGTCGCGAAGTGCGATGTAATCAAAAGGTGCATGTGCCGGGACACTCATAACGACACCGGTGGCCATGTCGG
Organism: Methanoregulaceae archaeon; assembly: GCA_035543455.1. Taxonomy (GTDB): domain Archaea; phylum Halobacteriota; class Methanomicrobia; order Methanomicrobiales; family Methanospirillaceae; genus CAIKOD01. The sequence goes on along the minus strand of DATKKE010000055.1, from coordinate 14,549 downwards.
GATCGACGAATGTCGCAGGAAGGATCGGTACTTCCCCTGAGAGTGGATGGAACACCATTTTGCCGATAAGATCGGTGCCTTCGATCCGGCCTGCCACCAGCACGGTGTGGTCCTGGAGAGTTATCTTGTCGGCCGCTTCCTGGCTTACGATCCACTCTTTTCCGTCTACCATGACCTTCACATAGCTGATGGCGGGGTTGACCCAGAGGTTCGTCACCCCGTAGATGGTCTCCGGGCGCAATGTCGCTGTTGGTACGAACGAGTTGCCGTACCGGAACATCACGAGCGTGAATTTCAGTATTTCGGCCTTGTCGCCCTCGAGGAGGTCATGGTCGCCCACCGGGTTCTCGCACTGGGGACAATACCGCACCGGGTGGGCTCCTTTCAGGACGTGGTTCTTTTCGTGAAGGTGTTTCCATTGCCACTCGATAAACCTGCTATAGGTCGGGTCGACGGTGGTAAACCTGCGCCGCCAGTCGATCGACAGCCCGCAGCTCCTCATGACCCGCCGGTATTCTTCGCTGAAGTGCCTGACTATCTCGATAGGATTGGTAAAGTTGTCAAGGACATCCTGGGGAACTTTATAGAGGTCACGATAGAGATGGATCGCCTTTTCATCCCCCTTTGCAATTCTTTTGGAGATCCCGATAACCGGTGCTCCCGTAACGTGGAATGCCATCGGATACAGCACATCGTACCCCCTCATGCGCCAGAAACGTGCGATGACATCAGGGGCGATATAGGTACGGCCATGACCGACATGCATTGCGCCGCTTGGGTAAGGATAGGCCACCGTTATGTACAATTTCTTTCGGTCAGAGGGATTAACTTCAAATACATGCTCCCATTTTTTATCTGCATCCCGTTCAAATTTCTGCAAGTCAAATTCGTTCAAGGATCAACACTCCGGAGAAAAATTTTTACAGGGGAAACCTTATACCGGTCTCAGCCGGATTGTATCCCCATCATTGTATCGTTTTAACATTTCCTGGGCGATCGTGCTGTTCTTTCCCAGGTGGATCTCACCCGATTCGTTAACGGTTGCCGTAAAAAGATATTCCTTGCCTGCAAAAACGTCTACAATTTTCCCTGCCTGCTCCGGCGATATAATCGCAAGCTGCTTCTTGTCGACCCTGATCCTGATCCCGCCTCCGAGTTGAAGTTCCTCTTCTGGCTGGACCTTTTCCGGCGGGAGTTTTTCTGCCTCGCTTCTCGGACGGATATCGATCCCGATGCCGACTTTGTTTACGATGGCAGCAATATTTTTTCCTCCCTTCCCGATTGCAGCCGGGACGTCCTTATCATCGATATAGACAACCGCCTTTGAATCCGAAAGCATCCTCACGTCGACCGGGCCGTCGGTATAACGACCGATTTCCCTCTGGATTTCCCTCTCGGTGACTTTCCACCCGGTATTTTCCTCTTCCGCCTTTTCGGGAACCTGAACCGAGGGTGCCTTTAATGCGACTTCCGGGGATGTTGCAGATCCTTTGGAGGAGATGACAATGGTCTCCCCCTCGTACTTGAATATCTCGAAGGAGAGTTCACCGGTCTCGTAGTTCCGGACCATCGTGACGGGGCGCGGGTGCATCTCGATTGCCATGCCTTCCGGAACTTTGATGGTAAACTCTACCTCGTAGAGGTTCGCGATCTCACCCTTATCGACGTAAATGATGGTATTTACGATCTGGGGCAGGACACCGAATTCGACCCGTTCGGAAAAGCGCTGCAGTGCATCATGTGGCCCGGTTGCATGGACAACGCCCACCATGCCGATCCCCCCGAGTCGCATGTCGGAAAAAACCCGGAAGTCTTCGTTCTTCCGGAGCTCGTCGAATATGACGTAATCCGGCCTGACCAGCATCAGGATATCGGCGGTATTCTCCATGCTGCCTTCAAGCGTGGTATACTGGGTTATATGATCGGGGACCTGGAGCTCCCTCGGTGCCTCCATGGTCTTTACGATAAACCCGTTATCGGCGAGATAGGTAGCAAGACTCTGGGCGAGGGTTGTTTTGCCCGTTCCGGGGGGACCTGCAATCAGGATGCCACGTTTTTCACCGGTAATCCGGTTTTTCAATACTCCTGCTTTCCGGTAATTATCGAGGACAATGTCTACGACCGGCCGGACCGCCGTGATTTCCATGCCGTCGGAAAAAGGTCTCCGTGCGATGGCGATCCGCATCGACCCGATCTGGACCACAGAAATCCCGCGTTTTTCAACCTCGATAAACCCGTCGGGATCACGTTTCGCCCGTTCGAGGATCTCCTGTGCAAGGGCTCTCAGTTCATATTCGGTCGATGGCTGGTCCCGGATCCGGACAAGGTGCATATCATTGATCGATCCTTTTTTCGCCACGGGCGGTACCCGTTCCTTGAGGTATACCGCAATGGTATGCTCATCAAAAAACTGGTCGATGCCAAGCGCCCCGAATTCTTCCATCTGGGGCCTTAAGTAGACCACATCGAGTCCTTTAGCCCGCGCTACTTCCGCCTGGACGATATCGCTCGTGATAAAACGTGCACTGTGTTCTATTGCTACGTTCCGGATGAGGGCGTCGATCTCTCCGCCGCTGGCGAGTTTGACCTGTTCAAGGGTTGGCCTTACACCGACAAATTTCAATTCGATAGTATTATCTTCGGCGAGTTTACAGAGGGCCTGTAATTCGGTAAGACCTGAAAACCCTATTTCCCGGCCCTGGTTTGCCTGTGCTTCAAGCTCGGCGACCACGGCTTCCGGTATAATTATTGTCGCACCATTATATTCTCCGGTTTTTATCATGGAGGTGATGCGACCATCTATTACGACACTCGTATCTGGTACTAATTTCAAAAAATATCACCGCTTATATACTTGGCAATTGATCTTTATTAGCATATACCCTGACGGGATCGAAGATTGTCCCTGAAATCTCTTCTCCATCGATGGTTCGGTAAAAGCAGGTCCAATGCCCCGTATGGCAGGCTGCACCTTCCTGGTCGACCTCATAAAGGAGACAGTCTTCGTCGCAGTCGACCAGTATCCTCCTGACAGGCTGGAAATGACCGCTCTCCTCTCCTTTTTTCCAGATCTTTTTCCGGCTCCGGGAAAAATAATGGGCAAACCCGGTTGCCAGAGTCAGTTCCACCGCATCGCTGTTTGCATATGCAACCATCAGTACGTCTCTCGTCGTATAATCCTGCACAACAACGGGGATCAGCCCGTCCTGGTAACGTAACTCAATCATTATTTTATATTCCTCCTGCTAATTTCAGGCATATCGTTAATATGTCACCAACAAAAAGGCCGAAAAGTAATCCCGCGGTAATCGGTACGATAAATGGCACCCCGTACGATATCCAGACCTTTCCTGCCTTTTTATACCACCCAAGCTCTTTTGAAAACTTTTCGGGAGTGGTCCTGAGATCTTTTGTATAGATCCTCCGGTGTCCCCTGACCATCGAACCAAGTGTTTCCCGCACTGTTAAAAATCTCCTTGTAAGGACACCCTCACGTTCCCCGAACTCTTCCATGATGAACCCGAATGACGTTCCAATGGTATTGCCGTCGACGGGATAGCCGAGGAACAGGTACGGCCATGGCGCCCTGTTCCCGCTGATAAGGTTCATAATAAAGAGACCGACGGGAGCGACCAGGTTGAATATCACCGCATTCACGAGCACGGTAAAAGGAAAGAACGGGACTGCCGGGTATCCTGCCAGCGGTTCGAAGGGAAACAGGGGTATGATGAGAGTGATAAAGATAAGCGCCCAGGCATCGGCACCTCCGAAGAGCTGTAATATGCCGAAAAGATAAAAAATAAAGCAGAACATCTCTATCATCCCGAGGTAAAGGAACAGGATCCCGCCACCCGATAACGAGTAGGAGAACCAGCAGACTGTACCGACCAGGAAATACAGGAGAGGCCACGCATTAGAGAACAGAGAATCGATGTTCCGGCTTTCAAGCCAGGTCGCATACGCGGTTATCAGCAATGAGGCAACGGAAAGGAGAACCCCGGATGTTCCATTAATGCCTGCAAAATACCATAAGGAATAAATCTGGATCAGAAATACCGTGATAACAAAGGCTGCCTGTAATGGCTTCTTATCATCCCTGTTGCCGAGATACGCGATATAGAGAATAACCGATACCATCTGAAGGTAACCCGTAAACAGTGAAGTACCATCGTTAAGAGAAAGAAGTGCAATTCCAGCCGCCGCAAGGCCGATGACAAGCATCGGCAACCAGGTGACAAACGGCACCCTCCGATCAAGGATGTCGAGCCAGGACGCATAGCACAGGGTTACAATTACTGCCAGTGCGCCGGCGAGAAGCGGGATAATGATCATGGTCTGAACAATATCGGTATGAGGATACTTTAATCATGATGTTATCCGGCCACCGGATCCCAAAATGCCGGGTCGCGAATCGATCCACCGGAAATTGGATATGGTATTTTCAACCAGGTATCCGGCCATGGCCGGGGCCTGATATTTTTCCAGTGGCTATTTATTGTCAGCCAAAGAACTGGGATATATCAGATCCCATGGTCCTGTCAGTGATGGTAATACCCCTGCATAATCCCTGCAAAAACCGTGGTCCCTCGTTACTACCGGGGGGGACGCGGATTTTACCGGGAAAAAGTCCGTCGTGCCGGAGGGTATAGCTGAATGGAGCTTGATGAATTCCTCCAAAGTTGTATCAAGGCGAGGACATCCGAGGGCTCGTACAGGATGAACGATCTTAAAAAATTTGCGGCAGGGGAGAAAATAAGCGGGGTTGCCGTAGCGGTTACCGAAAGGGGCACGGTGTATCTCCTGTTTTCGTCGGGTGAACCGCAGGGAGCCGTCGAGATCGACAAAACCGGGATACTTATCGGTGATAAGGCGGTGTTCCTCCTGAAAGGAAACGAAATATTTTCGTTCTACCTCGTGGAACCTGAATTGATCGATCGGTGGATCCTCACCTGCAGGATATTCGACAGAAGTCATCTTAATTCAACCCTTTCGCCGAATATTCCTGTTATCGAGCGGAAGAACGAAGGTATGGGTTCCTTTGCAATACAGGTGCTGAAGGATAATTCACCGCAGTCCGGCCTTCACGTATCGATCAGGAAACAGGGTCGGGTTATCGGGAGCGATGTAACGACAGGAGAAGGGAAAGCGTATTTCAAACTCCTGTTCGGGGACTATGACATCGTAATCATGGACAAAGACAAGAAAATGCAGGTCTTCCGTGTTAAAGTTCATTCAGGCGGCCGGGAAGAAACAATTTCACTGAGATAAGGTACTGCCGCGTCTCCAGTCGCCCTGCACCGGACCTTTCCAGGCCATAACCGGGGTGGAGCCCGGGGATGCCTCATCCACTCATGTTTTTTTCCCGGTGGCCGGGGTTACCAGGCGAAAATGAATAATCCGGCGTTATTACCGGAAACGGATAATAAATCATTTAACTATCAGGCATCAAGTCCTATACCATATGGACAGGAAAAAGATCGGGCGGGATGAAATAGAAGCCATTATCGGGGGAAAAAAGGATATCAGCGGGTTCCTCGAGATGGATCCTGCCGGCGGCATCTGGTCGGTATTCGGGGTCAGGACAAGTAACAACCCGGACTACCTGCTCAGAGCGATGTACGAGATGTACGAGCGGGCCCTGAACAGGAAGCTGGCCGTACAGATGATAAGGAAATTATACCGCTCGGTCGGCCTTGGTGCAGGAGGTCTTAATGTATTCTTAAAGAAGCAGGGAATCGAACTGAAACCATACGAGTTTCTTTTGTTTGCCTTCAAACTGCAACATCAGCAGGGATGGGGGGCACCCCTTGAGCTCGTTTCGCAGAATGATTCTGCCATCGTTGTCAGGACCAGGTTTACGTTCGAATCCGATGTCATGAAGGAATGGGCGATGCCCGTCTGCGGGGTCCATATCGGCTGGATGGAGGGGGTTCTGGGGGCCGTCACCGGGAAAAACTGGGTGGGGGAGGAGACCCGGTGCCGTGCAGCCGGTGCTGACGCGTGTGAATTTGTTTTTAACGAGCGGCCCGTGACCTGGAACGAACTGGCCCTCGGCATCCGTAAAGGGGAGCGTTCAGTGACGGAATTCCTTGAACAGAAACCCCTGGAAGGTAAAATGACGCTTATAGACGAGCCTGTTATCATCGTCCCCCGTATGCTCTTCAATTCAATGCTCGGATCGATGAGTAAGATCGTCGGTGAAGCTGCCGCAGCGGGTGTCATCAATTATCGTGCATACATGGAACTCGGAACGCAGAACGTGGCTTATTTTAAGAAAATGGGCATCACCGATCCGGACACGCTGATCGATCTCGCACTGGCATTTTATGGCCAGATGGGTTGGTTCAAGGTGATACAGATCGACTGGAACGAGGCAAAATTCGAGAAAACAATAGTCCTTGACAACACGGCCGAGTCGGATTCGTTCGGAAAAAAAGACAAACCGGTATGTCACTGCACGTCAGGGCTCCTCGCCGGCATCGTTTCTACTGCATATAACGTTCGTGTCCAGGGAAAAGAGGTTAAATGCAGGTCAAAAGGCGATCCGTATTGTGAATTCACCATCACACACAAGGAATAGAGCTGATAAAGAGATTTTGAATATCTTCCCAAATTAACAAAAAAAATGCCTTGAACGTGAACGGGACGAATTAACCGGTGCAGGCAGCACAGTACTTACAACCTAAATATTATGCTTTTTGAATTCTTCTACATTTTTTGTAAGGGCTTCCAGTTCGCTGTCGGAAATCTCGATATCGCCACCAATCCTGCTCTGTTCGTTTAATAATTGTTGGATCCTCCGGGACATGATGTACATGAAAAAACACTGGAGAACAATAATGAGGCCGAAACATATGATGAGGAACTCCTCAATCGACATCATTTCCCCCGGAACAGAACCTTTGCAAAACGGTCGATAAATCCTTCTTTTGAAGCTTCAGGTGCTTCCTTGAATGGAAGCCCTGCCATACCGGCTGCTATTCTTTTAAATGCTATCGATGCGCCGGAATCCGGGTACTTGATGACGATCGGGGTTTTGAACGATGCCGCCTTCCTGATGTTGGGGTCCTCAGGAATGGTCCCGATTACCTTGACACCGAGTACCTTCTCCATCTTCTGGCTCACAACCTCGGTTTTTTCAATACCTGCCCTGTTCAGGATCGCGCCGAGCACATGCCCGCCCACAACCTCCGTAAGGATCTTGGTTTTCAGGGCATCGACAATTGATGACAGCTCCGGATTAACGACCAGTATCACATCGTCGGCGATGGCTAACGGGATTACCCCGTCACGGCTGATACCGGCCGGAGCATCGATGAGGAGGTAATCGCATCGGTCAATAAGATCTTTCAATACATCTTTCAGTCGCTCCGGATCGGCCTGCTGGAAACCTTGGAGGGAAATACCACTCGGTACAACCTTTACACCACCGGGACCGGCATATATCGCGTCTTTAATGTTCGCTTTACCGGCAAGAACCTCGTGAAGCGTAATGGGTACGTCTTCAAGTCCGATCACAAGCCCAATGTTCGCCATTCCGATGTCGGCGTCCATTATGAACGTTTCTTTACCAAGCTGCGCCAGACTTGTTCCAAGGTTCACGGTTACCGTGGTCTTTCCTGTGCCACCTTTTCCGGAAGCCAACGTGTATACCCTGACCATAAAACTCCTACGGAGACTTGCTTTATTGTAAATTTATATACTGGTAATTAAATCCTATCCCCTGATTAACTACAGACCCCATATCAGGATATTATTTGCATCTGCCTCGATATCTGCAAAGACAGGTCCGGCTATCTCGTAACCACTTTTTATTATGCCAATAATGGTAGAACCACGATGGTTCATCCCGAAAACCATGGTTCCCGGTTCAGGTGACTGTTGTCCGGCTCTGAAAGACTGGCTGTAGTTCGCTGCATCGCGTTGACCTTCTGTCGATGTTGATGCAATGACAAGGCCGTCATCGCTTGATAACGTGAATGAGTCGAGGTGATATTTCTCTATAAAAGCCTGCATATTTTTCGAAATATCTCCCTGGTCCCGGAGTCTTATGCCTTGTTCCGGTTCCGGGACTGGCCGGACCGGCTCGTATTCCTGTATGATTGGTTCCGGTGAAACGATGGAGGGGTCACCCGCTTTCGTATGCGGGACTTTCTCTCCGTGTTTCGACCGTGCAGCACTTTTTACCTGGTATAATTTCAGGAGAATTAAAATCAGGACTATTGCGATTATTGCAATGACAAGCACGATACCCGTGATCGTGGAGAGCGAATTCATTACCGGAACCTGGGTGGCCATTCTTCATCTCCCTGTGCAATTCCTTTTATTATTAACTGGTTTTTTGGATCAGGTGATCGAGATGAAGTTTCTCCACGGTCACCATACAACTTTCCCGTATTTTCTTTGTCATTTCGTCAATGTTCATGTCGTCGAGCGAACCAAGATCGCGGTCAATCATTTCTACTTCATCATTTTCTCCCGGGTTCTTGTTCCTGGTGATTTCCTGAGATTTTACAACCTCATTTACCTGCTTTTCCCGGGTGGATACAGGCTTTTCCGGAATTTTGGCACGACGGGGTTCCTGGTTAGCCAATGCTCCGGACCGGACCTGGAGGTGAGCGGGTTTCACCTCATGGTGACGTGGTCTCCTGACGGGTTCCAGAAGTTCTGCCTTCGAATTGAACTCGATACATAACCTCAGCTGGGGGTCGGACAGGGCCGTCAGTGCGGCATCTACTTTTTTGGTAAGCAAATCCCGGATTTTCAACCATGCGGCATCTCCCTCTGTTTTTCCATATTCGGCAAGGATATAGGTACCCGAATGGAGAACGAGTGTAAAATTTACCGTATCATAACTAATGGTACAGTATCCCGAAAATTCCGACCTCTCCATCTCGTCGAGAAGTGAATGGAGAACTATTCCCCGTTTAATCGCATGGAAGGAACCGCGTGGGAGTTGCATCAATATGAATAAGATGTCATTCTATTAGATAATTCTTTGTGTAATCTCAATTAAAAGCCTAAATCAGGGGAAAATAGCCGGTGTATTACATACCGGTAAAAGAAAAAGGGGGCGAATTCGGGCTTCGTTGCATCCTAATTATATAAAAAAATATGTATGCAAACATATTTATTCATTGTATTATAGAATCTGACATACTACAATTGGGTTATTTCGGGGAGATTTGGAATGCTCAAACAAATTCTGGGTGAATTTTTGAAGGTGGAAGGGGTTACGGCAGCAGTCGTGGTCGGGAGGGACGGGTTCGTTATCGAGAGCGCAGTATCAGGAAAGGTGGATATTGATGCACTTGGTGCGATGGCATCGACCGGCATGGGTACTTCGGAAGCAATGGGGAATGAACTTGGCAAAGGCCAGCTCGACCAGATGCTTGTTGAACTTGATAAAGGACCAATTATCCTCTCTCCTCTTTCATCAGATGAATTAATAGCAATTGTTGCAGATTCGGTGGCAAACGTCGGGCGGATCAGGTATGAGCTGAAAAAGAATAAAGAGCGACTGATAGCTGCCCTCTGATATGAATCTGCCAGATGGAACACCTATCGGGTATATCGCGAACCCGCTCAAGGAAGAAGATGTCCAGCAGATCATCAGCCTTGTGGGTACGATCCGTATCTCGACCGGACATGGCCAGGGCTTCATTCTCATCGATCAGGGGAAACTTATCGGGGCGTTATTCTCTACTGGTATCAAGGACTACAAGGGAAAACATGCCCTGGAAATAATCAATGCCGGCGCACCCGAAACCATGGAACTTAGGCGATATGATGAAGCCGAGTTCAAAACCGCAGCCGATGTCTGCAGGAAGGAAGGCCTCATGCTCGAAGAGGGCGGGAACAGGCCTGATATTCCCGACCTCCTTGATGAGACCAAACTCAAAAAAATTTTGAAACAACCCGGAGTCATAGCCGTTTCTGCATTTTCGGAAGGATTTGCCGTCTATTCTTTGGGAAACGCCGATTTCGACCAGGTTGCTGCGATGGCTGAGGATCTCCTCCGTGCCGGTATGAAAATCACTGCAGATATCAAGATGGGGAAAATCGATCAGATTATCCTTGAAACGGGGCTTGGGAAACTGATAATCGCTCCTTATGGCGATCTCTATCTTTGCGTGTATACTGCTCAGGATGCAAACCTCGGTCTTATCAGGATGACGATAAAGATCCTGCAGGAAGAGGTATTAGGCTGATACAGGCCGGAAACCTATTCCCTGTGATGAAGGAAATATATTTGAGGCAAAAAGCCTTAGACTTTCATATCATATACCAAGAACATAATCTGTTAATGTAGTACGACAATGAATGACGATACACCTGAAGAGTCCGGATTCCTGAAAAAAATACTCGCGACCAGGAAAGAGGAGGATAAAACCAAAACAGCGCCCGGACTATCGGCAGATAAGAAGAAATCCGATAGTGCCGATATCGATGGTCTCTTTAAGCGAATCGGTCTATCGAATACCGAGAGCAGTGCAGGCAAGGGGAAATTGGAAAATCCCCCTGCTTCACCCCAGGGTCCGGAACCGGAGGTAAAGGTATCTCCTGTACCTCAACATCGGGAGAAATCCCAGAAACAACCCCCGGCTGATGTCCAGGGTATTTCAGAATCCAATGAGTTCAATAATGTCCTGCAGGAAAAGGGACAGGCCCCCCCGGTATCGTTCAGCAGTCCATCGAAGGGAACAGGGGAAACGGTAACGGCGGCAAAAACCAAGTGGTCCAATAATGTCACAGAGCAGGACGAAAAAATTGTGAGTGTCGACCAGCTCCAGAACATCAGCGGACTTATCCTGCCAAAAGGGGCGACATTCGCGGTCGACGAAGTGCAGCTGAAAAGCCACAGCAGTCCTTTCGCCAGACCTGATGGCAGTATACCTGGGGAGATTGAAAGTCTGTGGAAAGCCGGGCTCCCCACCGGAGGCCTTTCAGGAATTTCAGTGGACCAGATAGCAGATGGCTCGGCAGGAGCGGCAAAAGGAGGCATCCTGGATAAGATCAACCTGTTCAAAATGATCAGGCATGAGACCGAGGAATATGATCCGAAAATCCACGGACCGGTCGTCGACCTTGACATCAGGCCCAGGGCCGGTGTCGAGGAGATCGAACTGTATGCCGTGAATGAACCATACGCCTACGTCCGGGTAATCTATGACAATAATACCCACGAATATACCTATATGGTCCTTGAACCTATCCTGTCGCCCGCAGAAACTGATCTGTTTTCAGAGCTCAAAGACAGGATTTTCGAGAGACTTGATATCAATTCAAGAGATATCGTACCTGAATTTGCAAAGAAAACCCTTCGTAAGATTACCGATGAAATTATCGCGGACTACGGTCTTTCACTGACACCGATCCAGCGGGCGAAAATCCTCTATAACATGGAGAAGGAATTCCTTGGTCAGAGCCTGATTGACCCGATCATGCACGACAAGTATATAGAGGATATCTCCTGCGATGGGGTGAATTCCGCAATTTTTGTGTACCACGCACGTTTTGAGTCGATGAAAACGAACCTGATGTTCACTAATGCAGAGGATCTCGATTCATTTGTCACAAAACTTGCGCAACGTGCGGGAAAATATATATCGATAGCAGAACCCATGCTCGATGCGACGATGAGCGACGGATCCCGTATCCAGATGACACTCGGTCAGGAGGTTACCGCACACGGCTCGACATTCACCGTGCGTAAATTCAGGGACGAACCGATTACGCCGACAGACCTGATAGACTGGCATACATTTTCTCCACTCTCCGTTGCCTTTCTCTGGCTTGCCGTAGAAACAGGGAAGTCGCTGATCCTTGCGGGGGGAACGGCATCGGGAAAAACTACCGCATTAAATGCAATTGCACTGTTTATCCCCCCGCTTGCAAAAATTGTCACCCTTGAAGATACGCGGGAACTGAAACTTCCGCACCCGAACTGGATCCCGAGTATCACAAGGCAGTCATTCGATTCGGCGGGCAAAGGGGAGATCGATATGTACGAGCTCCTCAGGGCCGCTCTCCGTCAGCGTCCTGAATATATCCTTGTAGGTGAAGTCCGTGGCAAGGAAGCCCAAACCCTTTTCCAGGCAATGAGCACCGGACACGTGACCTATTCAACGATCCACGCTGATTCGGTTGCGAGTGTCGTGCACAGGATTGAAAATCCGCCGCTTGATGTCCCAAGGAACATGCTGTCGGCTCTCGACCTTGTCTGTGTCCAGGTCCAGGCACGCGTCGGAGGGCAGAGGATCAGGAGAAACAAGCAGATTATCGAGATCCTCGATATCGATCCCCGGACAAACGAACTCATCACGAATGAAGTGTTCAAATGGCGGCAGGCGACGGATGAGATCCAGTACTCAGGGAAATCCTTTATCCTCGAAGAAATTATGGAAGAACGGGGCTGGACCGAGGAGAGGATACGCGAGGAGCTGAAGCGAAGGCAGGAAGTACTTGAATGGATGAGGCTCAAGAAGATCAGGCATTTCCGTGACGTATCGAATATCCTGGTCTCCTATTTCAGGGACCCGGAGGCGGTTATACAGAAAGTGAGGGCTGACCTGTATGAATAGTTATGAACGGTTCTGTTTTAATCTTCTTGGCCAGAGGGCCAAAAGCCAGCGTGAAAAGTACGCCGAGCTCAGGAAAGACCTTCTTTCAGCCCGTATGCCTATTCCGTTTGAAGTATACCTTTCGACCGCCATCGTGACCTCAATCCTCGTCGGTCTGCTGGCTGCGATCGGAATCGGGACCGTAACCTTTCTGTTCCAGCTTACAAAACTCGTAACGTACCGGGGTGCAGTCCCCGAGGCATTCACCATTATTGCTAAATATAGTCTTCTTTTTGGTACCCTTGCCGTGACCATCATTTCATTGCTGGTATTCGGGGGACTCACCTATCTGGTTTACAACCTCTACCCCTCTATCCAGGCAGGAAACAGGCGTCGTAACATCGACGCCACCCTGCCCTATGCCATCAATTATATTACGGCAATGTCAACAGCCGGTATCCCTCCGGCCGAGATTTTTCGGCAGCTTGCAGACAGCCCGATTTATGGAGAGAGCTCGGTTGAAGCCCGCTATATCGTCCGCGAAATCGATATGTTCGGAAAAGACCTGATCGATGCTCTTCGTATCACCTCGGTTTCAACGCCGAGCACACGCATGAAGGAGTTCATCCAGGGGGCCATGGGAAGCATCGCAAGCGGAAGTAACCTGACCATATATTTCCGGACAAAAGCCGATCAATACGCCGTCGAGAACAGGCAGACCCAGAAACTGTTCCTCGACACACTCGGCCTGATTGCAGAATCATATGTCACTGCGATGGTTGCCGGCCCTCTGTTCCTGATCATTCTTCAGTCTATTATGTCGACCATCGGTAACAATGCAAATCCGATCTTTCTCTACGTGATCATCTATATGATGATCCCGTTTGGCAGCATCATGTTCGTCATCATGATCAGTTCGATGACACCGGAGGGATGACATGGGAATTTTTGACAGGATACGTATTCCCGGTTCGAAACAACAGGCCCCCGAGGGAATTCCAGGGGTCAGGATGCCGAAAGGCGAAGCTGCAGAACGGGAAATCGAGGAAAAACTTGCGTATGACCGTGCCCACCGGGAGGGATTCGGGCGGTTCCTCCGGCACCCGCTCAAGGTCCTGACAGAAAAACCCATCAATATCCTGTTTGTATGCCTGCCGGTAGCACTGATCTTCCTCCTTGTCGGAATTGTCACGATGATCCGGCAGTATGGCATGGCAGTCCTGTTCACTACTACTATAATCGATGACATCGCTGTCATAGCGATCCTCATCGCCCTCGGACCCCTGGCCATACTCGATGTACGGGAATCGAGAAGAATCAAAAATCTCGAAGAAGCCCTGCCTAACTTCTTCCGTGACCTGGCGGGTATGAACGATAGCGGTATGACCCTTCCTAATGCGGTGCACCTCGTATCGGCCGGAGAGTACAGCACGCTGACGCCTTTTATCAGGAAAATGGACAGTGAAATGTCGTGGAATGTCCCGTTTGTCACTGCAATGTACCGGTTTGGTCAGCGGCTCCGGACCCCGCTTGCGGACCGGAGTGTCGATCTGATTGCCAAGGCCAGCAGGGCTGGAGGTGACGCCAGCGAAGTGCTTCGTGCGGCGGCGAACGACACCTATGAGTTCGTCAAGCTCAAGACGGAACGCAGGAATAACATGATGATCTATGTGGTGATCGTCCTGATCTCGTTCCTGGTTTTCCTGTTCGTGATTTTTGTCCTTGTGACGACATTCCTGACGACCATGTCAACTGCGGCATCCGCTTCAGCCCATGCCGGATCGAGCGCCCAGTTTATCAAAAACCTGGATATTTTCTTCTATAAGCGGCTGTTCGCCCACGCAGCAATGATCCAGGGAGTATTTTCGGGACTTGTCGCCGGTCAGATGGGTGAGGGAAGCGCCATTGCCGGTCTTAAATATTCAGTAATAATGCTGCTAATCGCCTGGATCGCTTTTCGGTTCTTTGTGTAAGTGCGGCAGGAAC
>DATKKE010000054.1:0-8098 GCA_035543455.1 Methanoregulaceae archaeon | reverse complement strand
TTCCGTCCAAGGTGATAGGCCTCGAGCCCCGTGGTGGAGCTGCCCGTGAAGGGGTCGAGGACAAGGTCGCCTTCCCGCGAGCATGCCATAATGATCCTTTTAAGGAGAGAACGGGGTTTTTGTGTCGGGTGATGGCCCGAGCCTTTTTCACTATGCCGGGGAGACGGGATACTCCAGACCGACCTCATCTGTTTCCCGGGAACTTTTAAGGGGTCACCGTTCCACGTGCCATGCTTCATGTCCTCGTAATTGAAAACATGCCCGGGAGCATCGCGTTTCCGGGCCCATATAAGGGTCTCATGACTTGCCGTGAAATATCTGGTGCTCAGGTTCGGAGGGGCATTTGGTTTGTACCAGCATATATCGTTGAGGATTTGGAATCCTTCCAGCTGGAGCGCATACCCGCATGCGTATATGGAATGGTACGTACCGCTGATCCATAAACTTGCAGATTCGGAGAGCACACTCCTGCACGCCGATATCCAGCCGCGGTGAAACAGGAAATCGTCTGCGATGCCATGGCTTATGTCCCACGCTCCTTTGTCAACCGGGGCTCTTTTTCCGGCATGGCAGGTAAATCCTCCGTTTGACAGGTTATACGGCGGATCGGCGAATATCAGGTCTACCGATCGCTCCGGGATCCCTTTTAGAACAGTCCTGCAGTCCCCGTGGTAGAGCGTAAAGCCTTTCTCGCCAAAATATGGCAAAGGAAGCCTGTCCATATCGTTGAGTACCTTTTTATTTCCCTGTACTAATCAGTTCCGGACATTTCCGGAACGTATAGTCTCCGGTGACGGTGAACTGCGGTCTGACTGGGGTTTCAAAAACCGGTTTTCTGAATTACCTTCTGTCACGAAATCCTCATCTGGTTTGTAGTGACACTTTCTTCTGAAAGACCATGCCCGACCACAGAGTCCAGGAGATGATGCACCTGATGACGGAGAGATTACGGAGGATAACCGATTCACTCTCCGCCGGTGAAATTGAAAAATTCATGAACGAGATCCTCAGGGCCGAAAGGATTTTTGTCATGGGAGCGGGAAGGAGCGGGCTTGTTGCAAAGGCATTCGCCATGCGGCTGATGCATCTCGGCTTTCATTCGTATGTCGTCGGGGAGACGATTACACCGGCCCTGAAACCCGGCGACCTTGTCGTTGTATTTTCCGGATCGGGAAAAACCAACACGATTGCAGATATTGCCGAAACCGCGAAAAGCATCGGAGGGAGAATATCCCTGATCACATCGAACCGCGATTCGAGGATCGGGAGAATGGCAGACTGTATTGTGATCATCGAGAACCAGCGGGACCCGGTGACCGACGATACGGCCGAATTCGAGATCAGGCAGATGCTCGGGGACCACAAATCCTTTGCACCTCTTGGGACGCTGTTCGAGACTGCTGCCACGGTATTCGCGGATGCCCTGATCTCGAGACTCATGGAGGTTACGAAAACCGACGAGAAGGAGCTCAGGAACCGTCATACGAATATTGAATAATAAACGGATTGGAGAAGGAACTATGAAACTGGCAGGCAGGGTGCAGGATATCGATGTCTCGGGAATAAGAAAACTATTTGAATCGGCCGGGCCCGGTTCGATCAACCTCGGGCTGGGACAACCGGATTTTGATACGCCGGACCATATCAGAGAGGCCGCGATCCTGGCGATCCGCGAGGGCAAAACAGGATATACCAACAATACCGGTATTATCGAACTGCGGGAGGCAATCACGGGCAAATTAAAGCGTGAGAACGATCTCGTCTATTCTCCCGAACAGGTAATTGTCACGGCCGGGGCGAGCGAAGCACTCCATATCGTTATGCAGGCGACTGTCGGGGACGGCGATCGGGTGCTGCTTGCAGACCCCGGGTTTGTATCCTATGCTGCACTGGCAACGATAGCAGGTGGACGCCCGGAAGGTGTTCCCCTCGACAAAAACCTCCATATCGATGTTGAAAAGGCAAAGGCGATGATGGACGGGGCAAGGCTATTTATTCTCAATTCTCCTGCGAACCCGACCGGGATGGTTGAAAACCGTGAATCAATCCGATCTCTTGTCGAATATGCCATGGACGCGGGTGTCACCGTAGTTTCCGACGAAGTGTATGAACATTTTATTTATGGTGTCGAACACGTGAGTCCGGCCCGGTTCGGCGATGACGTGATTACCATCAATGCAGCAAGCAAAACCTATGCGATGACAGGATGGCGTCTCGGGTTCCTCGCGGCGCCTGAAGAGTATGTTACCCCTTGTCTCAAGGTTCACCAGTACTGCCAGGCGTGCGCGACATCCATCTCCCAGTATGCGGCGCTGGCGGCATATACCGGGGACCAGGGACCGGTCGCAGCCATGCGCCGGGAATATGAAGCGAGGCGGGATCTCATCTGGGAGGGGTTCCGGCAGATGGGTATCGGGTTCCCCAAGCCGGAAGGTGCCTTTTATGCATTCGTCCCGATGGGGCTGCCGATGGTGGAACGGGTTATCGCGTCCGGCGTCGTTATTGTCCCAGGCAGCGCGTTTGGGAAGAATGCACGGGACTATGCACGACTGAGCTATTCGGCATCACGTGAAACACTGGAAAAAGCACTTGTCAGGATCCGATCTGTCATATAATTTTGGGGGGTATGGTAATTTTTTTAGTATTTTTTCCCGCTTTGCTGGAATCCTGAAATCAGGATTTATGGAAATCCTGCCTCGGTTCGTTCCAATAGACTTACTGACACTTGGTAATATTCCTCATGGTTTCAGATTGATTCATAAAATCTGACGCTCCCCAGGGCGAGGCGCCGGGGCCACTCGAACTGCCCGATGAATGGGTCTCCGCCCCGCCGCTATACCATCGCGGGTCACGATAGGAAATGTATGGGAAAATGATTAATTTCCCAATTCACGAGTAACCATTGCCCAACGGTTATCCCGATGGGAGTGGGTCTGGGAGGATTTGAAACCCCCGCCTGCCGGGATTTTTTGAGAGGAGATTTTGTAAGGTTTAAGTCATGCACCCGGCAGCATTGCCCGGACGTTACAACAGGAGGAACTCGACAGTTCCTGGTATCTGAAAATTTTTTTCCTGGTGCTTTCCAATTAAATTCAACGTTTTTTTTGTTATCAGATTCTCCTCTTCAGTCTGTTCATCCGGGAGTGTCCGTTCAGCCTGCCGTGTGCGAGCGATTGATAGGGTACCGTGTCAAACCAGATGAGTATCATGGTTAAGGAACTCTTAAGGAAATTATCAAATGCCCATGGTGTCTCGGGCAGCGAAGGGAGCATCTACGATGTGATCAAGAAGGAACTCAAGGGATGTACCGATGAGATCAGGGAAGACCCGATGGGAAATCTTATCGCCATAAAAAACGGAGGCCGCTTCTCGGTAATGCTGGCCGCACACATGGACGAGATAGGTCTCATGGTCAAACATATCGATGAGAAGGGATTTATCAGGTTTATCACCCTCGGAGGATGGTATGCACCCACCCTCTACAACCAGCGTGTCCTGTTCCATGGGACAAGGGGAGCCGTTACAGGAGTTATCGGGGGAAAACCACCTCATATGATGGATGAAGAGGAACGGAAGAAAGGGGTAAAGACCGATGACATGTTTGCCGATGTCGGAGCCAGGAATGCCGACGAGGTACAAGAGCTCGGGATCGAAATCGGGACTCCGGTGACCATAGACCGGCAGTTTTCCGAGCTATCAAACGACCGGGTGACAGGTAAGGCATTCGACAACCGGGCGGGGGTCGCGGTTCTGATAAAGACTCTTCAGGAATTGAAATCCCCCCATACCGTGTACGGGGTTTTCACCGTGCAGGAAGAGGTGGGACTGAAAGGCGCCCGGACAAGTTCCTACCTGCTCGACCCCGACTGTGCCATTGCAACCGATGTGACCATACCCGGAGATCATCCCGGGATAGAAAAAAAGGATTCAGGCCTTGAAATGGGAAAGGGGCCTTCCATTACCATTGTCGATTCAAGCGGACGGGGCCTGATCGCAAGCCGGGCAATGGTTGCCTGGCTCCGTGATACGGCAGAAAAGAACGATATCCCGGTTCAGCTCGAGGTGGGTAGCGGCGGCACGACCGATGCCACCGCCATCCATCTTACGAAAGGTGGTATCCCGAGCACCACCCTGTCTATTCCGACACGCTACATTCATTCGCCCGTTGAGGTCCTCGATCTGAACGACATAAAGGAAGGGGTGCGACTCCTGACAACAGCACTCAAATCGAAACCAAAACTGTAAAAGACCGAAATAAAGGATAATCAGGATTAATTGTTCTGTTCGTGCCGGATGGAAATTAAAATTCTTTCATGTATCCAAAGTCGGTGAATTTTTCCGGAAATCGGGAGGTAACAGGGAACCTGCCTTGGTTCCCTGATCGAGCTGGTATCTGGAATTTTTCTATTCCGGATTGGTCTGAAACAGGTGCTTTGTTGAAATCCTGCCTCAGAACTAATCCCGGCATGTGCAAACGAATGTTTGGTGCTTTATGATGTTATATCGGATTCGCCTAATCCAGCGCTCTTGGGGTCTCTGCCCCGCCGCTGTGGCGACTCGGTTGCAATATGACTGTACTGGAAGCGATTAAATTGTCAGTTCCCGGTTAACCCTGCCCAATGACTATCCTGATTGGGATGGGGCAGGGAGTGGACCCCCCTCCTGTCGAAATGTTAGAGAACATATCGCATAATAAGAGGAATTTAACAGAGCGCGCTATAAGCCTCCTGCTCATTGTTGAGCACGAAAAAGAAAGGGTTATTGACTCCCGGTCTGACTTTTTCATGCCAGCTGGAAACAGAATTTTTTTTACGGGAATAATTAAAAGAGGAAATTTATTTCCCGATTACGGGAACGGTTTTACCGTAATCAGGTTATGCTGGATCAATTCATCAATTCCATCATCGTTTGTCACATGGAGCGTCACTGAATACTGGCCCGGTGAGTTATAGGTATGCGAAGGGTTCTGGTCTGTTGAGAACTGGCCGTCACCGAAGCTCCAGAACCACTCATTCATCGGTCCGTTTGCCGAGGTGTCGGTGAACTGGACGGTCAGTGGCGCAGACCCGTTAAGAGGTACCGCCTTGAAATGTGCGACCGGTATCTTGGTAACAGTCACCTGTTTGGTTACCTTGCCGCTACCCTGGGTGGATAAAACGTTAAGGGTCACGTTGTAAACCCCGGATTTTAGGTAGGTATGAACGGGATTATGGTCGTTTGAAATGATGTTGTCGCCAAAGTTCCAGGTATAGCTGAAGGGGTTACCTGTGGATGTATCCGTGAACACGACTGTCAACGGGACATTGCCCTCGGCAGGTTTATAGGTGAAATCGGCGTTGATCGGCGTACTTACCGAAACCAGCTGGGTCTTGGTCGCAGAATCTGATCCAACGCCGTTTGTAACGGTCAGTTTGACGCTATAGACCCCGCCGGCGGTATAGGTATGCAGCGGGTTCTGCACGGTGGATGTGGTTCCATCGCCAAAGTTCCAACTCCATTGGATCGGGTTTCCTGTCGACATGTCAACAAACTGGACATCCAGCGGTGAGAGACCGGCTACGGGGTTCGTGGTAAACGCCGCTACGGGTTTTGCCCCTATCACGATGTAATCCTGCTTGATCTTCTTGCTCGTACCGAAGAAGTTCTGCACGGTCTCGGTTACCGTGTAGTTACCAGGCTTCTGGTAGACGTGGGTCGGGTTTTTATCAGTTGAGGCCAGGCCGTCACCGAAGGTCCAGTAGAACAGGAATGGTTTTCCTGTCGACAGGTCGGTAAACCTGACCAGGAGTGGTGAGATACCATTCGTCGGGTCTGCCGTGAAATCAGCAAACGGTGCCCTGGTTACGGTGATGTATGCCGGCCTTGTCAGGCTTGAGCTGCCGCCCGAGTTAGCGACGAACAGCGATACATTGAAGCTACCGACCTTATTGTACGTGTGCTGGGGGCTTCGCAGGACCGAATAGCTGCCGTCTCCGAAGTCCCAGAGCCAGGAGGAATTCGGCTGTTGTGTTAGCGGCATATTGGTTGAAGTATCATTAAACTGGACTGTCAGCGGTAGTGTCCCGATTGTAGGCGTTCCCGTAAAGTTCGCGACGGGCGGGGGCGATAGCGCAATTATGGTGATGAATGCCGTGTTATTACTGATGCCGCCAGAGTTCGAAGCCTTCATGGTAACGGTGAAATTACCCACCGTTGCATACCTGTGGACCGGGTTCGGCAGGGTGGAAGTGTTGCCATCGCCGAAGTTCCAGGCCCATCCGGTCGGGTCGTTAATCGACTGGTCGATGAATGATACGTCGAACGGGACGGTTCCGAAGGTCCGGTTTACCGCAAAGCCTGCTATGGGCCTGGGCTGGGTAACGTTAATGTAATAGTCCTTCTCTTTAATGTCGTTACCACCGTCGTTGATAGCCTCCATCGAGACGTTGTAGACACCCACGGTTACGTAGGTGTGGGATGGGTTCTGTAGCGTGGAGGTGTTGCCATCGCCGAAGTTCCAGTTCCACTGGTCCGGGTTCCCGGAAGACGTATCATTGAACTGCACATTCAGTGGCTTATCTCCCGACAACGGAGCAGCAGTGAAATCCGCGACCGGCGGTTGCACGTGTACCGTTATGTAATCCGGTTTTGCCAGCGGGTCACCGCTTCCTCCGGCGTTGGAGGGGGTCAGGGTGACATTAAACTGCCCGGTCGCATTATAAAGGTGGCCGGGGTCCTGCAGGGTTGAATTTGTCCCGTCGCCAAAGTCCCAGAACCAGGTTGTTGCATCCGTTGAAAGATCGGTAAAGTTCACGAACAACGGAATGTTTCCGGTAGTCCTGTCAGCGGTGAAATTCGCCACAGGTTTGTTGGTTACATGTACTATCCTGGTCGTTGTGTCTGAACCGGATATATTCTGGACTGTCAGAGTGACCGTATAATTCTGGACGCCTGAATAAAGATGAGGCGGCGGGGTTGCTAGAGTACTGGATGTGCTGTCCCCAAAGTCCCAGCTCCAGTTTGTAATGTCGGTCCCGGAATTATCAGTGAAATTTACGATCAGAGGTGCAAAACCATGATCAGGGGTTAACGTAAAGTCTGCGACGGGTAGAGTTTTGACGGTTATGTTTATGTAGCCTGTGCTGTTTCCGACGATGTTTGCCACGTACTCGCTGACGTTATAGATTCCCGGATTTACGAATGTATGGACCGGGTTCTTATCGGTCGATGTCGAATTCGTTGAATTATCTGCGAAGTTCCAGAAGAATGTCTCCGGAGTGTCCGTGGAATTATCCAGGAACTGAACCGTCAGGGGGCCGAATCCTGAAGTGACATTGGCCCCTGGATTTGCAATTGGTACCGGTGGAAGAGCCGTTACATATGCATTTCTTACGAACGGATCCGAGTTGCCACCTGCATTATCGGTAACGAGGGTAACATTATACGTTCCTCCGATGGTATAAAGGTGGCCGGGGTCCTGCAGGGTTGAATTTGTCCCGTCACCGAAGTCCCAGTGCCAGGATGTCGAATTTGTCGAGTGGTCAGTAAATTGGACTGTCAGCGGAATTGTTCCGGTCAGTGGCGTGCCGGTGAAGTTGGCAACCGGTTTCGCGGTTACAACGATGAAATCCGATTTTAATATAGTATCGGTTCCACTGGAGTTCGTGACCATCAGGCTGACACTGTAGTTACCGGGCTCGTTATAGGTGAAGCTCGGGTTCTTGGCCGATGCAATGATATGGCTTGCTGTGTCGAGGTCCCAGGTCCAGTTTGTAATGCCGGAGAGTGATGTATCGGTAAACTGGACGAAGAGCGGTGCAAAGCCGGCTGTCGGGGTGGCGGTGAAGTTCGCAGTCGGCGGGGGTGGGGGTGAAGTGACCGTGATCGTTGTTCCCGGGATTGTGGTATTCGAGCCATACGTATTAGTTGCATTGAGTTGAACAATCCACATCCCAGCGCCGAATGTATGGGTTGTATTTTGTGCCGTTGAAGTGTTCCCATCCCCAAAATTCCAGTTCCATATTAAGGGAGTATTTATTGATGTATCGTTGAACTGGACTGTCAGGGGAGCATTTCCTGAACTCGTATTTGTGATAAACGAAGCAACAGGTGCCGGGGG